>JAKSRT010000029.1 GCA_024403485.1 Lachnospiraceae bacterium | reverse complement strand
AAAGTGCATTACATTTCCTGTCACCAAGATGTTCTTCTTTTATTAGCGAGTTGCTGAAGGTGAGTCTTGCTGATATATTGTATTCCCGCATAAGTTCAGACACATCTTTGGCATCGTTGTTTCCGAAACCAACGCGTCCGCCTCCCCAGATGCAGTCCGCCGGGGCTCCGTAAATCGAACCGATATCGCACCAGTCATAAAAGAAATCGCGATGATTTCTGTATATCGGAAGAAATACTTTATATAATTCATAAAATTCAAACAAGCCCGGAAGGTGGTAATGAGCCATTTTTCCGTATTGTCTGTCACCGTTTTGTTTCATGATAATTTATCCTACAGTCTGTTCAATTGTACTTCCCTGACCGAGTTCTTTAACGCGAAGTTTTATCGGGATACGTTCCTGAAGAAGCTGAACGTGCGAAATTATGCCCACAAGTCCGCTGGCCTTTTGGATGCTTTCCAGCACGGCCATAGCGTCTTCTATCGAATCTTCGTCAAGAGAACCAAATCCTTCATCAATAAACAGCGCTTCAATTCGTATACCGCTTTTTTGAGCCACTGAAGACATTCCGATGGACAACGCAAGGGACGTAAGGAACTTTTCGCCACCGGATAATGTTGAAACAAATCTTCCGTCATGCTCGGCACTGTATTTATCATATACTTTCAGTTCGAGTCCTCGCTTGTTGCTGCCCTGAGCCTTATCATCGGTTCTAAACAGCTGATAACGTCCTCCGTGAACCATCTCAAGCATTTTGTTAGCGGCCGTAATAACCGATGAAAACATAATTCCAAGAACATATCTCTGAAGACCGGTTCCTGAGTCTCCTCTAAGCTTCTTTGCAAAAGAAAGATCGGTTTCAGCCAGGTTTGCTTTCTCAAATAAACCTTTTCCGTCTTTTTCAAGCTTTTTCAGTTTATTCGAAAGGCGCTCGATTTCATTTGTCAGGACAGAACTTTCTCTGTTGTAGGTATCATTGGCTTCATTGGCGCTACGCTGTTCGTCAAGAAGTTCATCTCTATCCGGTTTTTTCAGACCTTTAAGTTCACTCTGAATAGCCTTCAGACTGCTGCCTAACTGCTTTGCTGCCGCATCATAGTCGGCAACTTTCTTTTTCATGGCGTCCACATCCGGATTGCTGTTTAAAATATCTTCAACTTCTTTAGGTGAAGCAAAACCGTTATCACCGACCGCCTTTATATAGTTCTCATTAGCCTTTTTTAACGCCTTATTCGCAGCCTTTACTTCATCACTTGCCTTTTGCGCATCGGCTTTTAAACCGGAAAAATCATTTAATGCTCTGTTCAGACTCTCTGTTAACTCATTTTTCTTTATTTCAAAATCCGAAACGGATTTATCCAGTTTCAAAATTGCCTGCTCAAGCACTGCAAGAGAGGAAATGCCTTCAACCTTTTCTTTTACATAATTGCTGTATTCGGTTGTAAGCTTCACCACCAGCGTTTCAGTCTGAGCCAGTGTACTCTTTGATTGTTCCAGATTATCAGAAGCTTCTTTATAAGCAGCCTCTAAAGAATCCAGTTCTTTATATTTATCTTCACATTCATTTTTCTTGTCATCCACGTCCTGCTTTGTGGCGGTTCCCTCCGTTTTCACGGCCTTTTTAGGATGGTTCAGACTTCCGCAGACAGGACACGGAGTGTTATCTTCAAGTTTTTCAGCCAGTTCTCCCGTAATTCCCTTTAAATAAGAATCCAGCAATTCTCTCTGCTCATTTAGCAGCAGCTCATAATCATTCTTACAGTCATTAAGAATTTTCGCTTTCTTTTCAGCTTCGGATACTGCTTTTTTCACTAAAGCATCGGCAGTTTTTCTTTCCTGTTCTGCTTTATTCAGTTCAGCATAAGCTTTATCAATCGCACCGTAGGCATCACGCTTTAAGCTATAGCTGACACTGAGTTTTTTATTGTTTTCGGCTTCCTCAGCCGCCATATTATGATTTTCAAGAGCATTTTGAGCCGACAGAATAACCTGTTCATGATTCTTAACCGCTTCAGCTGCTTGTTTTTCTTCTCTGCTCCTCTTTTGAAATTCAGACTCACATCTTGCGGTTTCATCCCACGCAGGTTTTACAAGTAAAGCTTTTGAAGCTCTTTTTGCCTCTTCTTCAAGAAGGTCTCTTTCATTCTTTTTTTCCTCGAGCTCTTTAAGCTGATCCGCTATTCTTTCAAAATCAAGAAATCGCTTAGAAAGAGCTAAAGCTTCTGTTATCTCCACATTTCTTTCCGCATATTTTTTTGCATCAAATCCCGCATTAAGTTCATTGAGTTCGGTTTTCTTTACCGCAATCAGATTTGAAAGGTCTTCTATGCTTTCACAGCCCTCGTCCGAAAGGCTGCTTTTTATTACTGACTGGATTTCTCTTATGCTCTTAAGCCGTATATCTGCTTCTTCAACCATTTTATCCGCAATGGTCTTCCACATTTCTTCACCAAAAATACTGGTGAGTATTTTTTCTTTTTCATCGGAGCCTGATGTCAAAAACTTTTCAAATTTCCCCTGTGGAAGGATAATAACCTGGATAAACTGACTGTAGTTTAATCCGATTATTTCTTCTGCTTTATTGTCCAAATCCCTTGACTTTGGATTTTCAAAAAGAGGCTGCCAGGTTCCGTCTTCATCCAATATTTCTGCATTATAGGAATCGGAAAAATTTTTTCTTCTTTTTTCGCTTCTGCGCTCAAAAAGGTATTTCTTTCCGTTATTTTCAAACACAAATTTAACAAAGGTGGCAACATCATCGGCCGCATTTGTGCATCGCATGGCAGAAAAATCATCTCTTACGTTTCCGCTGCTTTTTCCATACAGTGCAAATGTAATTGCATCAAGAATCGTCGTCTTGCCGGTTCCTGTTTTTCCGCAAATCAAAAACAAACCCTTTGAAGAAATATCCTCGAAGTTGATGATTTCGTGACCGGAGTACGGACCAAATGCCTGAAATTCAACACATATAGGTTTCATTCTTCCGTTACCTCCTCTATGTAATTATTTAAAGCCGAAGAAAACAAATCTAATTGATGAGCATCCGGAACTGTTTTTAAAACATCCTCGCAGTATTTTATGAAAATAGCTTTCGGATCCTTATTAATATCCTCAAACTCTTCAATTGTCATGGTTATTGTTTCATCGGGTCTGTCAAAGCTGCGCCCTGATATTTCAAGAAGATTGGGAAATTTCTCACGAAATGACGCCATAATATCAAGCGTAATAATCGTATCGGTTAAAACCACCTTCACATAAGCATTTTCCGTCTCTTTATCGTAATCGGCAGAAATAAGTTCGCTGTATTTTCCCGAAAGGGTAACTCTTTTTCTGAGCTGCTTAATCGGTATTATTTTCTGTTCCAAAGAATCCGTATCAAAAATTGTTACACTTTTTTCCTGCTTTTCTTCTTTCCCGAAGGAATATGCCATAGGAGTTCCACTGTAACGTATATGTTTATTTATTTGCTGCGGACCATGAATATGTCCAAGCGCCACATAATCAAACCCGTCAAAAACAAAGGAACCTACCATTGTTGCAGTTCCCACTTCCGCTGCTCTGTCACTTACAGACGTCTCCGCATTGATTATAAAAGCATGGGAAACAAGTATATTCTTATGCCCTTTTACAAACTCCGCACGATACTTGTCAAGTACCGTTTTATAGGCATCCTCCATACTTATAATATGTTCTGCGTCTTCAGGGTAAACCGATTTAACTTTGTCTGTTGATATCCAGGGTAAAAGGAAAATATCCACATCTCCTCTGTTTATCTTATATGGCTCTTTGGACAGAGACCCTGCCACATAAAGGCCGGCATCCTTGAGTAACTCATGATGTTGCGAAAGTCTCTCTGCACTGTCGTGGTTTCCGGAAATTATGTAAACCGGTAATCCAAGATGCTTACATATGTGCGTAGTTATCTCGTCATACAGACTTATTGCCTGCGCTACCGCAATGCTTTTATCAAAAACATCGCCTGCAATAAGTATCCCGTCCACTTTTTCATCTACTGCTATTTTACAAATATTTTCAATTGCAAATCTCTGATCGTCCTCGTAGCCGGCAGTTCCCTTTATATTCATGCCAAGATGCCAGTCTGAAGTATGTAAGAATTTCATGTCGGTAAGTAATCTCCTATCGGTTGAAATTATCGTTTACTATAAGCTGATAACTTCCAGATCATCGGGTACAAGTATGTTACCACTAAAATACTTTTGCCCCTCTTCAACATACTTGCTTTTTCTGTCTGTTATGTTTTTATCTTCCGTATGATATAGAATAACATTTTTGACTCCAAGTTCCGATGCCAGTTCACAGGCATCTTTCACCGTGGAGTGATTTTTTTCGTAAGGCTTAAACATATCTGCCTCGGAATATAGGCAAAAGGCTTCATGCATAAGCCAATCGCTTCCGTCAACATACTGCTTGCAAATCGGATTGTACGGCTCGTCACCGCAGCAGGTAAGTTTTCCGCCTTTATACTCCATGGAAAATCCATACTGTTTTGCCTTTGTGGAACCTATATCAAAGAAAGTGAATTCCCCGCCTATAATCGATTTCTTTTCACCATCGCGTACTTCTATAAGATGTAATCGTTTGCCGATAAAATCCCACTGCTTCTTTTGAAGAAGCTTAACGGACATATCCGTCAGCAGTTCAATAACTTCACTGTGCCCGTAAATGAATGCCTCACCGGGATATTTCCCGCTTCCCATATTCTGGGTTATCAATCTAATCATCCATATAATGCCCAAAATATGATCTATATGCTTATGGGTTACAAATATATGGCGAATATCCATCCAGTCTATTCCGGCCGATTTCAGATTGCTTAATACAGTATTTCCGCCACCGCCATCTACCATAAAATATTCCTTGTTGTCTTCAATCACAAAACAGGTATTGTAGCATTCCGTAACCAGTGCATTCCCGGTTCCTAACATTGTTATTTTCATATTAATCTCCATTCCGCAGACAAGCCACGGCACAAATACACTTGCGATTTTTCGAAAATAAAAAAAGCCGAAAAACCCTGATTTTACTGGATTTTCCGACTTTCACGTAACAGCTGATAGGGGAATCGAACCCCTGATTCCGCCGTGAGAGGGCGGCGTCTTGACCGCTTGACCAATCAGCCATATGCGCCTCATTTAAGAAGCGCCTTACTCAGTGCTTTATGGAAAGCACTTGTTTATATTATCGTAATCCATTGAATTTTTCAAGTATTTTTTTATTCCTTGAATAAATCAAAAAGACTAATCTGGTTAGATTCGGGAATATCTCCCAAAATTCCGAGCCTTGCCATATCATCGGCAACAGTCTGAGAAACCTTTGATCTGGATCTGAAGTCGTCTTTTGAAATAAAAGCTCCCTTCTTGGCCGCTTCGACAATTGAATCCGCGGCGTTATCACCAAGACCTTCAATACTTGTAAATGACGGCATAATTTTTCCGTCTACGATGCTGAAAAGTTTTGCTTTGGCTCTAAATAAATCTATGGGCATAAATTCATAGCCTCTTGCATACATTTCCCGAACAATTCGCAGATCTCGTATTGAGTCTTCATCCTTTGGCGTAGGCTTCTCAAGATTCTTAAGTCGCTTAAGTTCCTCCTCCAGTCTGTCGCGGCCAAAACACATTGTTTCGTAGTTAAAAGCTTTGGCTCTGATACTGAAGAATGCCGCATAATAAGCAAGCGGATAGTAAACCTTACAATAGGCTATTCGCCATGCCATCATAACATAGGCTGCCGCATGTGCTCGAGGGAACATATACTTAATCTTTTCACAGGATTCTATATACCACTCCGGAACATCACAGGCACGCATATCTTCTTTCCACTGAGGCCATTCCTTACATTTTCCGCCGGCAACTTTGCCTTTACGTACCATTTCCATTATCTTAAAGGATTCCGCCGAATCTACACCCTTATTGATAAGGTAGGTCATAATGTCGTCACGGGTACAGATAGCCGTGGAAATCGTTGCTATTCCGTCACGAATAAGATCCTGTGCATTGTTAAGCCATACGTCGGTACCGTGAGAAAGACCTGCAATTCGAATAAGGTCCGAAAAATACTTAGGTTTTGCTTCCTGTACCATTCCCATTGAAAAGTCTGTACCAAATTCAGGTACACCGAGACATCCGATTTCACAGCCACCGATATCTGCAGGTGCTACGCCCAGCGCTTCGGTTGATTCAAACAAAGACATAACCTTCGGGTCATCAAGGGGAATATCTAGGGGATCTATTCCCGTAAGGTCCTGCAGCATTCTGATCATGGTAGGATCATCGTGTCCGAGAATATCGAGTTTTAACAGGTTATGGTCAATCGAATGGTAATCAAAGTGAGTGGTAATTGTATCCGTTGTTGTATCATTGGCCGGATGCTGCACAGGAGTAAATGAGTTAATATCTTCTCCCACAGGAAGAACAATGATACCGCCCGGATGCTGTCCGGTACTTCTTCTGACACCTACACATCCGCCTACAATACGATCTATTTCACAATCACGCTTATGAATGCCTTTTTCTTCAAAATACTTTTTAACATATCCAAATGCCGTTTTATCGGCAAGTGATGCAATGGTTCCTGCTCGGAACGTCTGTCCCGCGCCGAAAATAACTTCTGTATATCTGTGTGCCTTTGACTGATATTCACCCGAAAAGTTTAAGTCGATATCAGGCTCTTTATCACCTTTAAATCCAAGGAAGGTTTCAAACGGAATATCAAATCCGTCCTTTTTAAGGTTCTCACCGCATACAGGGCATACTCTGTCCGGCATATCAACTCCGGCCATTCCCCTGAATTTCTTTACTTCTTCGGAATCAAAATCATAAAAATGACATTTTGAACAGTAGTAATGAGGAACCAGCGGATTAACTTCGGTAATACCCGACATGGTAGCTACAAAGCTTGAACCTACCGAGCCTCTTGAACCTACCAGATAACCGTCTTCCACCGATTTCCATACCAGCTTCTGTGCAATTATATACATAACCGCGAAACCGTTTTTAATAATGGAATTTAGTTCTCTTTCCAGTCTTTCCTTAACAATTTCCGGAAGATTTTCTCCATACATTTCATGGGCCTTGTTATAGCAGATGTTGGTAAGTGTTTCATCACTGTTCTCAATGACAGGAGCACATTTATCCGGTCTTACCGGGGTTATTGAATCAACACTGTCCGCTATGGCATTGGGATTGGTGATAACAACCTCTCTTGCCTTTTTGCTTCCAAGATAACCAAACTCCTCTAACATCTCATCGGTCGTATGAAGATACAGCGGTGCCTGATCATCAGCATCGGTAAAGCCCTGTCCTGTCATGATGATTCTTCTGTAAAGTTCGTCCTCGGGATTTAGGAAATGAACATCGCAGGTTGCCACAACCGGTTTATTGTATAATTCGCCAAGCTTGACGATTTCCTTGTTAACTTCCAGAATATCTTCTTCCGTCTGGAATTTTTCATACTTTTCGTGAGTAGTATCTTTTACCATGAAAGCATTGTTGCCGCGGGGCTGAATTTCAAGATAATCATAGAAATTAACTATTCTTGCTATCTGGTCTTCACTTCGCTCATCGATAATAGCCTGATAAAGTTCACCTGCCTCACAGGCACTTCCTATAATCAGACCTTCTCGGTGTTTCATAACCTCACTCTTAGGGATTTTCGGTACTCTGTTTCTTGCACTACTGAAATATTCAAGGTGCGATTTAGATACCAGCGTATATAAATTAATTCGACCGATATTATTCTTGGCCAGAATAATAACATGGTGAGAATTCATGCCTCTGATGGTTTCGGCAGGTATTTCCGCCGATGCAGCAAGTTCGTCAAGGTTTGTTATTCCCTTTTCATCACACATTTTAAGAAGCTTCTTGAAAATGTGCGCGGTACATTCAGCGTCATCAACCGCTCTGTGGTGGTTTTCAAGTGATACATTCAATTCCTTTGCCACTGCATCCAGAGTATATCTGCTAAGGCCGGGAAGAAAGCATCGTGCCATAGGCAGCGTATCTATTGCAGAACAATCATAGGGAAGTCCCTGCTGTTTACAGTTTTCTTTTATGAAGGATGTATCAAATCCCGCATTATGGGCAACCAGCACCGAATCCATGCAAAAAGCCATAAACTCGGGAAGTACCATTTCAATAGGATCCGCATCCTTGACCATGGCATCGGTTATTGATGTCAGTTTTGTAATTCTGAAGGGAATGGGCACTCCCGGATTTACAAATTCCGAAAATCTTCCCACTATTTCACCGTTAACAATTTTTACGGCACCGATTTCTATAATCTTATTCTTTGTAGCTGAAAAGCCTGTTGTTTCTATATCAAAAACCACAAACGATGAAGAAAGACTCTGTCCCCTCGAATCGATTACGGTTTCTAAGAGGTCATCTACAAGATATCCTTCTACCCCGTAAATAACCTTGAAGAAATCCTGTTTATCGGGCTTTGGTGTACCTGCTTCTTTGGCACTTTTGCATGCCTTTTCGTAAAGTGCCTCCCATGTGTGGTTTGCTTCGGTAAAGCCCTGAACAACGCCGTGATCGGTGATTGCTATTGCCTTATGGCCCCATTCGTAAGCGCAGTTAACAATGTCCTTTACATCGCTTACTCCGTCCATATCGCTCATTTTGGTATGACAATGAAGCTCTACTCGCTTTTCTGGACTTAAATCCTTTCTCTTTACCGTTGTATTAACGCCCTTCATAATACCCTGAGGTGAGCTCATGCTCAGTTCATGCTCAAAGGTATCCATCGAAATAATGCCCTTGATGCGAACCCATTTCCCCTTCTCCAGGCGGGCTTCATACTCTTCATACATTTCCGTCTTTAAAAAGACTTTTATTTTTATTGTGTCCGTATAATCAGTAACGGTTAAAAACAGAATACTCTTTCCGCTTCTTAAATCTCTTCGATCGGTAATAATAATCTTTCCGTTAATAACTACGGGAGCAAAGTCTTCTACTACGTCACTTATGGGAATATGAGGTTCTTCCGGGTCAAATTCACGTCCCCAATAAACATCAGGGTTGTCCGGAATACCGTAATCATCTCTTCTGGCATAGGTTTTAAATTCCTTTTTACCGGAAAATTTGGAATCTTTGGTAAACTTGGCATCTCTGTTAAATGCTTTCTTTTCCTCAGGCTTTTTAGTTTCGGCCTTGTTCTGTTTTATATCTGGTTTAACATCGGATGCTTTTGATTCTGAGTTTGCATCCGCAGTATTCTGAGTCAAATTATCCGCACCGGCTTCAGTGCTTATATCTGTCTTCGACTGAATGCCCAAAGCACCTGTCTGACCTGTCGCCTCATTTTGCATATTATCCGGAATGTTGGATTCGCCGTTTTGAGCCATACGGTTTCCAAGTCGTGCATTAACAAGCTGCTGAACCCTGTATTCATCCCAGGCTTCCTTTTCGGTATCTTCTTCAACTTCAACGTATTCAACCTTAAAAGCAGATTCAAGCTTACAGCGGTCCTGAACCACAGCCACCAAATATGAAATTATTTCGCCTTCACGGCCTCGGAATATTTCCCTGTCGGGTATAAGAACTTTAACTGTTACAGCATCGATTTCTTCAAATTCGATCTTGCTAAAGCAGCTTTCTAAGATTTTAGAGCGCTCCGAGAGTTCATATAACATACTGTCACGGTACTCTTCAAGGAGCATAATGGGAGTATAGTTTGCAGGAAGGTCGTATTCTTCCATAAGTTTTACCGAAAAGGGAGTTTCCTTAAACATCTGCTCCTTTATTTCGCGTTCCATCTGGGCCTTGTCTTTTCTTGAGATAAGGTGTGTGCTGCGAATAAAGATTTTAACAACACCCTTTTCTTTGGCAACAATAAGTTTTACGAGCGTTACATCCTCGAACATGGTCTTAAGAGAACTTTTGAAATTAAGATTTTTAAATACTTCGAGGAATTCCTGCTCCATTTTTTACTTTCGGAAATTGTCAAGCTCCTCCTTTAGTGCTTCAAAGAGTTGACTTTCCGGTACCTTTCTTATTATTTCGCCTTTTTTGAATATAAGTCCTTCACCGTTACCTCCGGCAATACCAAGGTCGGCTTCCCTTGCTTCACCGGGTCCGTTAACTGCACAACCCATAACTGCAAGTTTAAGAGTCAACGGATAATTTTCACATAATGTCTCAGCCTGACGGGCAAGACTAATCATATCTATTTTTGTGCGACCGCACGTAGGGCACGAAATAACCTCTATGCCTTCATTTCTGAGATTAAGTGTTCTTAATATAATGCGGGCGCTTCGGATTTCTTCAACAGGATCGTCTGTAAGAGATACTCGTACAGTATCGCCTATGCCCTGTCCCAAAATAAGCCCAAGACCTATACCTGATTTAATATTTCCCGAAAAAACAGTTCCTGATTCCGTTATTCCCACATGAAGAGGATATTGGGTCTCTTCGGCAATAATCTTATGCGCTTCAACACACATCATTACATTTGTAGACTTTAAGCTGATAACCAGATTGTCATACCCCATGTCTTCAATTCTTTTTACATTTCTGAGGGCACTTTCACAAAGACCTTTTGCTGTAACACCACCGTATTTTTCAATAAGGTCCTTTTCCATTGAACCGGAATTTACTCCGACTCTTATAGGGATATTTCTTTCTCTTGCAGCCTTTACTACTTCTAAAAGGTTTTCGTCGGTACCGATATTTCCGGGGTTGATTCTTACTTTATCGGCTCCGTTCTCAATGGCTGCAACTGCCATTTTATAATCAAAATGAATATCTGCCACCAGAGGAATGGATATTTCTTTTTTTATTTCCTTAATGGCTTTGGCCGCTTCAAGTGTAGGGACGGTGGATCTGATAATTTCACAGCCTGCCTTTTCAAGGCGATGAATCTGCTCTACCGTTCCTTTAATATCTTCGGTTCTTGTGTTGGTCATTGACTGAATCAACACAGGATTACCGTGTCCTATTACTCGATTCCCGATATGAACTTCTCTCGTGTTATCTCTATAAGCCATTTTCTTCTCCTTGTCACAATTGATTTTTAGACAAAAACAATTGTGTCACGAAAATATTAATCTGTTATAAATCCCTGTTTAAAAAAACTTTGAAATATCATTAAAAAGAACAAGAATTGTAATAATAAAAAACATAATAAACCCTGCAATATGAACATATCCTTCATATTTAGGCGGAACCGGTTTTCTTCGCACAAGCTCTATCAGTAAAAATACCAGCCTTCCCCCGTCGATTGCAGGAAGCGGAAGCAAATTAATAACACCGAGATTAACCGATAAAAGCATGGCTATATTCATCATTGTAAGGACTACACTTGATACACCGTAATCCTTGGCAACATCGTAGCTTTCGCCAACCACCTGGGCAATTCCCACAGGTCCGGATACCGCATCTCTTGACAGTTTTCCAAGCACCAGCTGCTTTAAACTCTTAAGGGTGTTTCTAAAATTAAAAACAAGTTCATACCAGCTGTATTTAAACAAATTGGCACCCTTGCATTCCATCTGGTCTGCACCGCCCTCGATGCCGATAAAATATCTTCCTTCTTCCTCGCTGTACTTTGGTGTAATGGTTGTGGTCAGTTTACGACCCTCATGAAGATATTCAAATTCAAGAGGCTCACCGTCATTTAAAATGCTTATAAGAGAAATATCTCTCCATACATGAATTTTTTCACCGTTAATGCTGACAATAGTATCTCCTTCGGAAATGCCGGATGTTGCTGCCGGACGGCCTTCGGTAAGGCCTGCCACCGTAGGAAGATCGGTTCCGCATTCCGCCACAATAATCATTGAGAAAATCATTGCCAGAATAAAATTAAATATCGGTCCCGCAACCACAGTGGATATTCTTGCCCATACCGTGGCATTTTTATATGCATGGGGATCTTTATCAATATCATTATCATACAATGATATATCATCATTTTTTTGAACATATAATGATGCTTCCCCATCTTCACCGGCATTAACGTTTACATTGGCATTTGCAGCTATATTCTTTTCTTTTTTTCCGACATCGGATGATATATCCAGATCCTCAATCGGATCAAAAACACAAGCACCACCAAGCGGCAAAAGTTTCAAGGCAAATGTGGTCTCACCCTTTTTAAACGAAATCAGAGTAGGGCCCATTCCCACATCAAACTCATTGACTCTTATCCCGTTGGCTCTTGCCACAATGAAATGACCGAATTCATGGGATATGACTATAACCGATAAAATTAAAATAAACCAGATAAGTGTTGCTATCATAAAACCTCAATAATAAACTAACGAATTACACAAGCTTTAAAACCTGCTCTTCGGTTTCAAGAATTTCCTCAAAAGAAGGATTGGCAAGGAAGGGAATAGTATCCATTGCCTTTTCAATAATGTCATAAATATTTGTAAAGCTTATTTCTCTGTTTAAGAACCTTCTGACCGCGACCTCATTGGAGGCATTAAATACCGTAGGAATGTTACCGCCTCTCTCAAGAGCATTATACGCAAACTTAAGTCCTTTAAACGTCTCTATATCAGGTTCAAAGAAAGTAAGTTCTTTCAGTTTAAAGAAGTCTACCCTGTTGTTATACATAGGCTTTCTGTCCGGATAAAACAGTGCATATTGAATCGGAAGCTTCATATCCGGCACGCCAAGCTGAGCAATAACCGCTCCATCAGTATATTGAACCATGGAATGCACTATACTCTGCGGATGAACAAGAACCTGAATCTGATCTTTTTCAACATCAAAAAGCCATTTGGCCTCCATTACTTCAAGGCCCTTGTTTACAAGAGATGCCGAATCTATTGTCACCTTCTGACCCATACTCCAGTTAGGGTGATTTAACGCCTTTTCTACTGTCATGGTCTTTAACTCTTCGTAGCTTTTCCCCCTGAAAGGACCGCCGGAAGCGGTAAGAAGAATCTTATCAAGAGTTTTACTGTTTTCTCCGTTTAATGACTGGAAAATAGCACTGTGTTCAGAGTCAACCGGCAGAATCGACACACCCATTTCTTTTGCCAGAGGCATAATAATGTGACCGGCACATACGAGGGTTTCCTTGTTTGCAAGAGCAATCGTCTTTTTAGCTTTAATTGCCTCTATTGTCGGTCTGATTCCAATCATGCCAACCAGCGCTGTTACAACAATTTCCGCTTCCGGAAGGGTTACTGCTTCTACAAGGCCCTCCATACCGGAAATAACTTTTATTTTTGTATCCGCAAGCTTGATTTTAAGTTCTTCAGCTGCGTTTTCATCGTACATTACAACAAGTTCAGGCTTAAACTCTCTGGCCTGTGCTTCCATAAGTGCAACATTTTTTCCTGCTGCCAGCGCAACCACATTAAGCCCGCCCTGCGCTCTTACTATTTCAAGTGTCTGAGTTCCTATAGAACCCGTCGAACCAAGAACTACAATATTCTTATCCATCAAAATACTCCCAACAACAGCGCTGCCAAAAAGAATGTAAGAGGCGCCGTAAATATCATGCTGTCAAATCTGTCAAGAATTCCGCCATGGCCGGGTATACATTTGCCATAGTCTTTTATTCCTTTGTTTCGCTTAATTGCCGACGCAGCCAAATCTCCCACCATTGAGAAAAATCCACCGGCCGCACCTATAACCGCAAGCAGCCATTCAAGATTCGGGATATCCGTTACAACTCTTCCCATAACAAACTTTCCGTATAGCCAGGCAAGCAAAGCCGCTCCGAGAATTCCTCCAATCGCTCCTTCTATGGATTTCTTTGGGCTTAACTTTGGAGTCATCTTGTGGTTACCGATAGTCTTTCCCGTAAGCATTCCCACACAGTAAGCCAGTGTGTCGCTTCCCCAGGAACTGATATAAATCATCCATACGATGTAAATACCAAAGGTCAGGTCTCTTGTCATATATACAAAAGAAAGCATAACCGGCGCATACATAAACGAAAATACCGCGCCGGACAGGTTCTCAAAAGAAATGTTTGGATATGCAAATACATATGCAGCCAATAACAGTATAACGGTAAGGATTACTGCCATTACCAAAATAACCGGATTGGATGTAAAAGCAATCAGACAGTAATATGCAATGATTGCAATATAACCGATAATGCTAAGCGGACCAAACTTCCTAAACTCTCCTTCTTTTCCATCACCACTTTTTTCTGAATAAACATCAAACCTGAGTACTCTGGACATTTCAAAAAATGCCTGCAGTGATAAAAGAAGAAGAAACGCTATTAAGGCGTACCCTCCAAAATATATAAAACCAAAGGACATCAAAAGCAGCACTATGCCGCTCATTAATCGTGTAAAAAACATTCTTACTCCTCGCTTATATTTCCAAACTTTCTTGTACGCTTCGAGTACTCTTCAATAGCCTTTTCCAACGCTTTTTTGTCAAAGTCCGGCCATGCAATATCGGTCACGTAGATTTCCGAATATGAAATCTGCCACAAAAGGAAATTTGATATTCTCTTTTCATTGCAGGTGCGAATCAGCAAATCCGGATCGGGAAGTCCTGCAGTATCAAGATTATCCGCAATCATTTCTTCGGTAATCTCTGAAGCCTTGATTTCACCCGCTGCTGCCTTTTGTGCTATTTTCCGCACAGCTCTGGTAATCTCGTCTCTTGAGCCGTAATTAATCGCAATGGTAAAATGAAGTCCCGTATTGTCTTTTGTCGCTTTTTCAAGATTTTCGATGCTTTCACGGATGTCATCATCAAGTCGTGACTTTTCACCGATGACCCTGACACACATATTATTTTTGGAAGCACGCTTTAAGCAGTCCTTCATATAATTTCTCAAAAGCTTCATTAAAGCGTTGACTTCATCCTGCGGACGAGACCAGTTTTCGGTGGAAAAAGCGTATACCGTAAGATATTTAACGCCAAGATTCCATGCGTCCTCACAAATATCCTCAACTGCTTTGGCTCCCTGTATATGACCGTAATTTCTGGGCATACCATGTGCCTTTGCCCATCTGCCGTTTCCATCAAGAATGATAGCTACATGTTCCGGTGTATTCATAATCACTCCATTAATATATCAGTAAAAAACCTGATTATTCTTCTGAAAATATACAATGGGCAGGACCTGACCATGGGTCGTCGCCTGCCCGCTTTAAACATTTTATTTCACAAATCAAACCTTAAGGATTTCTGCTGCCTTTTCTTCAACAGCCTTGTCTACTTCCTTAACATATTTATCTGTAAGTTTCTGAATTGCATCTTCAAGATCCTTAATTTCATCTTCTGAAACCTCGGTCTTCGCAAGCTTTTTGAATGCATCATTGGCATCGCGTCGGATGTTTCTGACACCTACCTTACATTCCTCACCCTTCTTATTAACTTCCTTAACAAGTTCCTTACGTCTTTCTTCTGTAAGTTCAGGGAAAACAAGTCTGATTACCGAACCGTCGTTAGAAGGTGTAATTCCAACATCTGAAGACATAATAGCTTTTTCAATATTTTTGATAATGGATTTCTCCCAGGGAGCAATCTGAATAATACGGGGTTCGGGAACCGAGATATTACCAACCTGCTGGATGGGGGTGGGTGTTCCGTAATAATCTACTCTGACTTTATCAAGTACATGGGGATTTGCACGTCCTGCACGGATTGTTCCAAGTTCCGAAACCATGTAATCAAAGGTCTTCTGCATCTTTTCATTATAAACTTCAACTCTTGCGTCCATTTCTTTCTCCTCAATACATATTTATATATTAAACAGTAACTTTTGTTCCGTTAAATTCACCGCTAAGTGCTTTTACAATACTGTTTTCCTCGTTTAAATCAAATACCATGAAAGGCATTTTATTTTCAAGTGCCAATGCACTGGCTGTTGTGTCAACAACCTTCAAGCCCATTTCAACTACCTTGCTTAATGAGATTTCATCAAACTTCTTGGCATCGGGATTGACTTTTGGATCACTGTCATATACTCCGTCAATTGACTTTGCGAGCAAAACACTGTCCGCTTCAATCTGAAGAGCCATAAGCACTGTGCCCATATCTGTTGAAAAATAGGGATGACCTGTACCACCGGCAAAGAAAATAATATTTCCGGCCTTAAGACTTGCAATTGCTGCGTCTTTGGAAAACGGAGTAGTCATTGTTCCGATTGTGAAAGGAGTGAATACCTCCGCACCAAGTCCTTCTGTTCTGAAAATTTCAGCTACATAGAGACAGTTCATAACCGTTGCAAGCATTCCGATCTGGTCAGCCTTAACACGGTCCATATCACCCGAGGTACGTCCTCTCCAGAAATTACCTCCTCCGATTACAATCGAAATCTCATTTCCCTTCTGAATTTCTTTAATCTGTTTAGCTACTCCTCTTACGGTGGCCTCATCAAAACCCGTTTTCTTTTCACCGGCAAGAGCTTCACCGCTCAACTTTAAAAGAATTCGCATGGTCAAATCTCCTTAATGGTTTTATTTATTTAAACTTATCAAAGAAGGTTGTAGGACTTACATCCGCATAGCACTGTGAGCATACACCTTCGATAACAGCACCGTTGTTAATCTGTACTGATTTGGACTTAATGTTACCCATAACAATTGCGGAAGTATCAAGTACAACCGGTCCCTTTACGTCGATATCACCTTTAACCGCACCTGCAATTACTGCGCTTGTTGCAAAAATATTACCGATAATAACCGAGTTTCTTCCGATTTTTACGGATCCCTGGCTGTTTACCTCACCGGTAATCTTTGCATTTTCGGCATAGATTTCAGCAGCCTTTGAATCACCTTCAACCGTACCTACAACATTAAGTTTACCGTTAATGTCAATGTTTCCTTTAATTGCACCAAGCACTTCAAGAGAGCCTGAAGAAACGATATCACCGGCAATTCTCATTCCGGCGGTAATGGTAGCATTTTCATCGGTAGCCTTACCTGTATTTTTTATTTCAGGAGCTGTGTAAGAAGGCTCCTCGTAAACAGGTTCCTTATCTTCGATTGTTTCAAGTAAAGCATCAAGATCAAGGGTTTCCTTAACCTCTTCTACTGTATCTTGGGGCTGTTCATCGGGAACCATTTCATTAACAGCCTGTGAAAGGTCTTCTTTTAAATCAGTAAAAAATCCCATTTGTATCATCCTCCGTTTATAATCTTAATCTATTTTCCAACCGTTAAATGCTGAATCGGTTTAGTTTCACGGGTAATAGGTAAAATAACCGTATGGTCCATCGCCTGTATTTTTTCTATAATTTCAGGCAGTGCTTCCACAGTCGTAACCTTTGAACCTGTATCATGGAAAAGAATAACCGCCTCATTAAATCTTTCAAGATTGTCTGTAGCGTTTCTGACTATCTGATTTTTTGAAAGAATCGAGGAAGTTGCATCCTGTGAAGACACATTCCAGTCATAATATATTATGCCCTCATCATTGAGAATTTGGGCAAAAGAACGCATCTCATCCCTCGTAGCCACTCTGTTGGAGCTTCCACCGGGAAATCTGTAGAACTCAGACTCCACTCCGGTAACCATATAAAGGAAATTCCTTAGCGTATTGGTATCCTCAATAAAATCTTCTTCACTGCCGTAAACCGTGGAATAAACGTGCGTGCAGGAATGCATCCCGAGAGTATGACCCTCATCGGCAATTCTTCTGTATAATTCTTCGTTGTCTCGACCGTCTTTATAAATCACAAAAAAAGTAGCCTTAACATTATATTCCTTAAGTATATCCAGTATCGCTTCCGTATTTGAACTCGGTCCGTCATCAAAAGTAAGATATACCTTTCGATATCCGTCATACAGTTCCTCTTCACTTAGCGAAAGCGCTTCTATCTCTTCTTTGGTCATGGATTCAACATCCAGAACAGGTTTCATATTTTCCATTGTAGCCAGGGATTCTTTATACAAATCCTCATTTTCCGTAGCCGCCTGGGAAAGCATTTCCATCTGTTCAAGGTATTGGTTAAGAAGGTCTGTTTTTTCTGCATTTTCCTTCTTAAGCTTATTGTTTCTGATTCCAAAAACCGTTACAAATACCCATGGAACAAGTATTAAGGCGAGCAGAAATCCAAGGATTTCCTTCTTTAGACGCTTCACGCGCCTTCTTCGCCTATCATCATCCATTTTATCATAAACTCCCAATATTTGAAACTACATATTTCTGTTTATTGCCTTAAGAAGCACTTCGGCACCGGGGTTGAGTTCCACCTCTCTGTTACCGTCTTCAAACGAATATCCTTCAGGGCAGACAATGCGAATCACGCTCTTTCCCTGATTCTCAAGATGTGCGTTTATTTCATTGCCGTTCTTCTCAAGACAGATAATATGCATACAGCCTTTTCCTCTGAGTCCCTCCGCTTTCATGTAAGGGAGCGCATCCGAAAGAACAGGGAAAAGTTCCATCTTTTCCATATCGGAATAATCAAAAGCCTCCAGCACTGCTGCCGTAATACCGAGATTTGCATCCATTTGAAAAAGAAAATGCTCATTGTGTCCCGTGAACATATTATCAAGGGTAAACTTTTGGATTAAGCGATTAAGTGCCAAATACCAAAGTGTCGAATCCTTAAGCCTTGCAGATATATTGGCAAGGTGAGCAAGCCCCCATCCGGATATCGCATCCACACCATCAAGAAGCCTCAATTCCGCTGCCCTGTGACAAGCTGTCAAAAGCTCCTCGTTACCGTTTTCAAGTGCCTCGTGTCCAGGGAAAATCGGATAGAGGTGTGAAGAATGTCTGTGATGATAATCATCCCTAAGACTTTCCGGTATCCATTCCTTTAAGGCTCCGTCTTCATTAATTCCGTATTCAGGGAATTTAGCATATTCTTTTTCCCAAACCGGAAGCTGCTCGTTTTCAACACCAAGAATCCTGCATGCATTAATAAGGTTCTTATATACTTCTTTGGCAATCGCCACGTCCATGGTCGCGTTAATTGCCGTAGGCGAGTCGTTTCCAAGAGGTGTATTTTCCGGTGAGTATGAAGGTGCAAATACATAACGGCCGTTTTCATCTTCGACCAGGAAATCTTCATAGAATTTGACTACTTCTTTCCAGTATTTAACACCTCTTAACAGAATGTTTTTATCACCTGTATATTCATAATAATCTTCATAAACCTGGCTGAGCCATCCCGCTCCTGCAGTCCAGAAAACCATGGGCCAGCGATGCTCAAAATGGCGAAGTATGCCATCCGTTGACACTCTCGGAGCACAGAATATGCCGTCGCAGTCATAATAAGCTCTGGCATTCTTTTTAAAATCTTCGTTGAATGATTCAAGCCAGTCAAAGTATACCCTGGCAAATTCAGGCAACGATCCCGGCAGTACCTGCCACATCATCATCTGAATATTTTCATCCAGTGTATAATCCGAGCACCAGGGTGGATTGGCATTACCGTTCCATACTCCCTGAAGATTGGGCGGCATCTTACCAAAGCTTGCCACTTCAAGGTATCGGCCGAAATCAGCCATCCTTTCAAGAAGTTCCGGCGCCAGCTTGTCCTGTGTACACATTTCACGAAGTTCTTCGTTGGTATATTCGGTCTCCGCTTCTGATAAGGTTATCTTTACCCGTTCAAACAGTTCCCTGTGAATCACACTGTGTTCTTTCAGGAGTTCGTCATAATCTGCCGGTGTATCGGCCACAAGGCGTAAAACCTTAACCTTTGTCGCTTCAAGATTCTTTTTCCACGGAGACAGAGTGTAAAGCAAAAGAACCTTCTTTGTTCCAAGAACATTTATTCCGCCCTTGCCGTTTTCACTCTTTTCAGCACCCTCCGAAATAACCTTAAGGCAGGAAACATAACCGCTTTCCGCTTCGCTGTGCGCAGATTCGGAAACAATCATATCTGTGCCTTCTACATAATGACGAATATCTTCAACGTCATGAATTTCACCGTTGTTTCCGGTGCTGATCAGTATATCCAAAGGCTTCGATGACGTAATCTCTATCGCAGCCACATTTCTTGTTCTTGATACAAATGCTTTTCTTGTAATAAGAGCGTCATCCCTGTTAAAAGAAACAACACATTCACCGTTTGAAAAATCAAGGCGTCGGCTGTAATTGCTTATATCACTCCCGGGGTTGGCGATTGTGCATACGTTTTCGTCTCCCCCCCAGGGATTAAGCGGCTTTTCTTTTTCGTCGGTATTTTTTTCGTAATCTATGTAAATTTCGGTTGCGGTTTCGAAGGGATTAGTCCAGATAATCTCTCCGTAATTATGTCCGTCTTTTTCAAGACCACGAAGATAATACTCTGTGGCTTCATAATACTTTCCTTCAAAAAGAAGTTTTCTCATTCCCTCCACATAGGGAGCTCCCTTAAAGGGCCTGAGGTCATTGTTTGCAGGCATCGGAATGTACAATTCCTCATGATTGGTAACAATTTTTTCATGCAAAGGATTTCCGTACACAAGGCAACCGATTGTACCGTTCCCCACCGGAAATGCTGCATCCCAGTATTTTGCATATAATGAGCTCTTAAGTCCTTTAAATCTCATAAAAGAAAATCTCCTGATTTGTCAAATAAGAAAATTAGAAACCGATAACATAAAACAGAATTCCGAAAAACTGCAGAACGGAACCCGCTATTACAAATATATGAAAAACAGAGTGCATATAGCGCACCTTTACTCCTATACCGTAAAGAACAGCTCCGATTGTATATGCTATTCCTCCGGCAAGTATCCACCAAAAGCCACTCATGGTTATTGCTTCAATAAGAGGCTTAACAAAAATAATAATGCACCAGCCGATTCCTATATATGCTGCCATGGAAACGAAGTTATACTTTTTCCAGTCAATGGCCGTAAACACGGTAGCTACTATGCTAAGTCCCCAGACAACGCCAAACATAGACCATCCAAGTGCAGTGCTATAGTGGCGAAGCGGTCCGAGAACAATGGGTGTATAGGTCCCCGCAATAAGAAAATAGATTGTGCAATGATCAATAACCTGCATAACCTTCTTTCCCATGTTGGGTTTAAGTCCGTGATATACGCTGGACATTGTATATAAAATAATAAGAGACGCGCCGTAAATCGCGCTTCCCACCACCAGTCCGGCATCTTTCTTTTTGGCCGAAAAAATAACACAAAGAACCAGTGCCGCTACTCCGAGGGCACCACCCACAATATGTGTGACCATATTCATGATTTCTTCGCCCTTTGTATAATCAGGCAGTTTTCTGTCAGCCAGTTTGGTACGTTCCCTCATTATTTTTTACCTGCCAGCTGAAGAGTTTTTTCATATGCAGCAATTACAGCATTCATACCGGCGCTTCTGAAGGCTGCATCTTCAAGAGCTTTAACACCCTGAATTGTGGTTCCCCCGGGTGAACATACCTCATCCTTAAGAAGACCCGGATTTTTCCCTGATTCAAGTAAAAGCTTTGCACTTCCAAGCACCATCTGTGCTGCAAGCTCAGTGGCGAGAGCTCTGGGTAAACCGCAGGCTACACCACCATCGGCAAGACTTTCCATAAACAAATCCGCAAAAGCGGGACCACAGCCTGCTACAGCACTGGCTGCATCCATAAGCTTTTCATCGATTTTAATGCACTTTCCTGCCCAGAAAAGAGCGCTCATGAGCTCTTCTATCGCTTCTTCACGAACATTTTTATTCGCACAGTAAAGAATAATTCCCTCTCCTACAGATACTGGAGTATTGGGCATAATCCTGACAATTGCCGCGTCCTCTCCCAAAAAGCCTTCAAGCTTTTCGATTGATACCGCTGCCGCCATAGATACAAAAACTCCGGGATTGGTTCTTGATATAATATCGTGCTTTAATTCCCGTATTACTCCCTCAATCATATTGGGCTTTACACCAAGAAAAACATAGTCACACTGAACCGCAGTCTGGTTATCGCAGACATTTGCACCCAGTTTTTCGGCCAAAGCCTGTGACTTTTCTATCGACCGGTTAGCAAGATATATATTTGTAGGCTCCATTGTTTCCGATACGGCTGTTGCAAGAGCGCCGCCCATATTACCTGTTCCTATAAATCCATATGTTGACATTTTTTAGCCTCCATGGCCCGAGCCGCATAACGACTCAAGCTCTTTCATAATTTATTTCTTTCCCACAAAACGGGTTCCGATATCTTTTCCGGCCACAATATCATACAGGTCATCAGCTCTGGTGCCGTTGGTAATAACCATATCGCAGCCTGCATCCATTGCAATACTGGCAGCACTTATCTTTGTGATCATTCCGCCGGTTCCGCGATTTGTGCTTACACCGCCGGCCATACCCGTAATGTCATCCGAAAGAACCTCAACCCTGTTTATAAGTTTTGCATTAGGATTTGTGTGAGGATCGGAATCATATAAGCCGTCAATATCAGACATAAGTACCAGCAAATCGGCATTGCAGAGTTTTGCTACGATAGCCGAAAGTGTATCGTTGTCACCAAGAACCTTATGAGCACCTGTTTCGATTTCCGCCGAAGAAACAGAGTCGTTTTCATTAACTACCGGAATAACCCCTGTTTCAAGCAAAGCAAGGAAAGTACCTGATAAATGTTCACTTCTCTCAGGGTCTGCCACATCTGCATCGGTCAAAAGAATCTGTCCTACAGTCTGATTGTATTCCCCAAAAAGCTTATCATACATATGCATAAGCTGACACTGGCCAACAGATGCAGCTGCCTGTTTCATACGAAGTTCACTGGGTCTTGATCCCGGGGTAAGTTTTGCCGCACCTACGGCAATAGCACCCGAAGTAACCAGTATTATTTCATGGCCATAACCCTTTAAGTCGGCAAGTACACGCACAAGTCTTTCCATGCTGTGTATGTTTACCGCGCCCGTATCATGAGTAAGTGTTGAGGTACCTACCTTAACTACTATTCTATAACAATTTTTCTGCCACACTATATTAAGCCTCCGTTCTACCAATCCCACCAGGAATCGTCATAATAATCGTCATAATAATCGTCATACCAGTCGTCGTAATCACCGTCGCAGTCATTATCTTCGTACCAGTAGTTGTAACTGTCTTCATAGCCCCAGTCGTCGTTGTTCCAACCCCAATCATAATCATCGTAGTAATCATCACCGTAATCGTCGGAATCGGAATAATCATCACCGAAGAACCAGTCCCAGAGTGACCAGTCATAATCGTCGTCATAGTCATCCCAACCATCCCACTCATCGTCCCACTCATCGTAGTCATAGTAGTCGGTATTTCCGGATGCATCCACAAAACCGCCGAGCCATTCAATGTACTTGCTGTCAAAGCCTGCGGCAGCAAACACGTGCTGTAAATCAGCATAAAATTCTGAATCGCCGTATGGCAAGGTAACTGAAATACCCGTAAGATTTGAATCATCGGATGTGTAATTTACATAGACAATTGCTTTTGATACAGCTGATTTAAGTGCATCGGCCTCCGCAGAGTCCACGTTGGAAGCAACCGCCATAATGTCCGTAATAAAGTAGTCCGAAAGTGTATATTCATCTTCGGAATCACCGCCCAGCCACTGGGCTATAAAGCCCTTGTTCTTAAGAATAGGCGCGATTCTTCCGTTCGCACTTCTCTTCATATGGCGGCTGAAGTTTTTACCCATCAGAGACTTTTCATTGGAATAGGCAAAATCTACCCAGGATGAATATAAAACCTTTGTATACTTCTGATTAATAAGTGCCAGTATGCCGCTCTCGTTTTCATCGGCATTGGCTTTAATCATGGAATCGATAATAGATTTTCCCAGTTCTTCGGTAGAAACAGACGTATTCTTGTAAAGCTTTGAAAGCCATGTTGTATATTCCCAGCCAAGACCGGATTCGAAATCTTCCGCCAAAACACAATAGTCGCAGAAATCATATAATGCACAGCAAACTTCAAGGCTTGACATTAAACAGCAGTCCATACCGATAAAATCAAAGTATACACCCGCTCCTCTTAGCGCTGCCTGTATTTCGTCTATTGTTAATGCTTCATCCTCGGCCTGATGCTGATCATAGCCGTATCCGTACACCGGGCCACCGCCGTGATCCCAGAACAGGAGAATATATCTGTCAGCAGGATATGCCGTAGCTCCGTAAGTTATAAAATCCTTCAAGGTTTGTGCTATCGTACAGTTAAGCTGGCCCAAATTGTCCTTTTCGAGGGTTAGTCCGTTTCCGTCAAGCTTATAAATCTGGCTTCGATCCGATGCAATGCCAAGCTCTGTGCTCCACTTCTTAGTACCCATTGTCTGTACAAGAATATTTACTTTATCCGATGAACCGGCTTTAATCATTTCCTTTAAATCAGTGGTAGCCTCTCCATCCTCTGTTTCAAGGTCAGAACCGTTCATGTACATAAGGATGGTGACCGTATCTTCACCGTTTCCTTTTAATGTAACCTGGGGTTCACGTACAGCCGCATTATATGCATCATTGTCTTCATTGTCGGTGTTTGCAGTCGATGAACCGTCAGCGTTAACATTTGATGAAACAATCATCTTATCATTATCATCGCTGTGTTTTGTGTCTTCGCGATAGTCATACTCATCATAGTAATCGTCGTAATAATCGTCTCCACATCCTAAAGTCGCTAAGACCATAGAAAGAACCGAAGCAATAATGAATATCTTTTTCAAGAAATTTCTCGTATTTTTTAGAAATCTCATCATAATCTCCTTTCAAAAAGGCAAAGTCCCCAGCATCCGTATTTGTGTTTTACTAAATATCTGATTTCTTCTGTATTTTTGAACACAAAAAAAACCGGGTATGAATTATCCTACCCGGTTTTGAGTTTATCATATTGATAATTGTATGTCTATTTGGAATTAACCAAAGATTGACGACTAATTAGCCAAGCTGAGCTGCAACTTCAGCGGCGAAGTCTTCGTTCTTCTTTTCCATACCTTCACCAACTTCATAACGAATGAAGCAAGCAACGGCAAGTTCCTTGGAAACAGATCCAAGATACTGAGCTACAGACTGTTTTCCGTCTTCAGCCTTAACATAAACCTGATCCATAAGGCAGATTTCCTTAAGGTGCTTGGAAACACGACCGTCAACAAGACCTGAGAAAATCTTGTTTCCTGCGATGTTAGCCTTATCTTCCATAGCTAAACCTGCAAGAGTTGCCTTTGCAGCGTCAGAAAGGAAGTTGAAGAGATACTTATCATTCTTCTTTTCAGCAAGAATTGCAGCATCTTCAGCAGATAATAAGTTACCTGCTTCAACCTTAGCGAATAAATCGTTAAGAATGGGCTTGGGAAGTGTTGCAGGATCGTTAAGAGCGCTGTCAACAGTGATTTCCTGTAACTTATCAAGTTCTTCTTTAGAAATATCTGCACGGCTTGTGTACTTGGGATTCATAGCAGCTACCTGCATAGCGATGTTAGCAAGTGCTTCCTTAACTTCAGCACCGTCACCTGCACCGTTACCAACTACAACAACACCGATTTTTCCACCACCGTGGATGTAAGAAACAACACAATCACCTTCAGCCTTAGCAAATCTACGAATAGAAAGCTTTTCACCGATGGTAGCGGTCTTTTCTACAAGAGCTTCCTTAACAGTCTTGGAAGCGTCTTCAATCCATGCTTCTTCCATCATTGCTTCAGCATCTGCAGCAGATGTAGCAAGAGCCTGCTTTGCAACTGCTTCTACAAATGTCTGGAATGTTTCGTTCTTTGCAACGAAGTCTGTTTCAGAGTTAACTTCTACAACAGCAGCCTTGTTGCCATCTAAAGCTACACGGCAGATACCTTCTGCTGCAATACGGCTTGCCTTCTTTTCAGCCTTAGCAGCGCCGCTCTTTCTTAATACTTCGAAAGCAGCGTCCATATCTCCGTTAGTTTCGTTAAGTGCCTTTTTGCAATCCATCATGCCGGCACCTGACATTTCACGTAATTCTTTTACCATGCTTGCGGTAATATCAGCCATTTTATTGTCCTCCTGTGAGTTAATAATTGTTAATCAGAAAATTAAGCTTCTGCTACTTCTTCGATATCAGTAGCTTCTACTTCAGCATCAGCGTTAGCAGCTTCAGCGTAATCGGTTTCACCCTGCTTAGCTTCGATAACAGCATCAGCCATCTTAGCAACGATTAACTTAACGGCACGGATAGCATCGTCATTACCGGGAATGATGTAATCAAGTTCTTCGGGATCGCAGTTTGTATCAGCGATACCAAGAAGTGTAATTCCAAGTGCATGAGCTTCCTGAACACAGATGTGTTCCTTCTTTGTATCTACAACAAAGATAGCATCAGGAATTCTCTTCATTTCCTTAATACCACCAATGTTCTTTTCAAGCTTATCCCATTCCTTCTTTAATTCAGTAACTTCCTTCTTGGGAAGAACATCGAAGGTTCCGTCTGTAGCCATTGTTTCAATAGCCTTAAGTCTTGCAATACGGGACTGAATGGTCTTGAAGTTGGTAAGCATACCACCAAGCCATCTTTCATTTACATAGTACATACCGCAACGTTCAGCTTCTGTCTTAACAGCATCCTGAGCCTGCTTCTTTGTACCAACGAATAATACGGTACCACCCTGTGCAACGATATCAGAAATTGCATTGTAAGCTT
>JAKSRT010000028.1 GCA_024403485.1 Lachnospiraceae bacterium | reverse complement strand
TTTTACGCCATCACAAACCTCTTTGGAATAGGCGCATCAAGTCTTATGAGCCGTGCAATGGGAGCAAAAGAACCGGAGACAGTAAAAAAGGCATCCGCCACCGGCTTGTATTTCGCTCTTTTGGGAGCAATCCTGATTGCTGCCGGATCACTTCTGTTCAGAACGCCACTTTTAAATCTTTTGGGAACCGATGAAGTAACCTTCGCCGCCACAAAGGACTACATGTTCTGGACAGTCAGCCTTGGCTCGATACCTTGTATTATGAGCATTATGTTTTCGTATCTCTTAAGGGCTGAGGGCCATTCGCTTTCAGCCGGAATAGGTCAGATAAGCGGCTGCGTACTTAATATTATTTTGGATCCGTTCTTTATTCTGCCCTTTGGACTTAATCTTGGTGCGGCCGGTGCCGGCCTCGCTACATTTATAGCTAACTGTGTCACTTTCTCGTATTTTGTCATTTTCATGATCAGGGAAAAAGAAAAGACTCAGATATGCTTAAAGCCTTCATATATTTCTTTTGAAAGACCTGTTTTCGGAAGCATTATCGTGGTAGGTGTGCCGGGAGTATTTCAGAACATACTCAATGTAATCAGTATGACAATCCTCAACAATATTGTGGCCGGATACGGTCCCGATGTAGTTGCAGCAGTGGGTATTTCGAGCAAAATAAACCAGTTGCCCATACAGATAGTTTTTGGCTTTACCCAGGGTGTAATGCCGCTAATAGGATATAACTATGCGGGAAAGAATTTTCCGCGAATGAAAGAAACCATAAAGAAAACCTATGCACTTACGCTGTCGGTGCTTATTGCTGTTCTTGCGCTGTTTTCTTTGGCAGGACAGCCCCTTGTGCGAGTATTTATGGACAACGACGTGATAGTCACCACCGGAGCCCGCTTTTTACAGGGCTTCGGACTGAGTCTTCCGTTTATGTGCATAGATTTTATGGTTGTTGGCATTTCACAGTCCTTCGGCAAAGGAAAACATGCCCTTGTATTTTCTTTTTTAAGAAAGCTTGCACTGGAAATACCGCTTATTCTTTTCCTGAATCATATGGCAGGAGTAGCCGGCATTGCCTACGCCCAGTGCCTTGCCGAGTTTACCATGGCTATAATCGCAATATCGGTACAGGCGGGACTGCTTAAGGAGTGCGAAGAGTAGAACGCTGCTTAGGGAGTGTGAAAGGTAAATCGCTGTTTAGGGAGTGCGAAGGATAAATATTTCCTGCCAGCGCCGTCACTTGGCGGATTGTCGACACAATCACACCTACCTAAATGAAAATGACTATTTAATTCTTCCATAGATATTGTTTTCTACATATATCATCATCTGATTATGGAGCATTTCATACATAAGCATAGCAATGAAGCCGCCTATTGCACCCACTAAATATACTTCGATTCCTTTGATGCTCAAGGTGATAACCAGGAACAACCATGCGACTACAAAGACCACCATTAATGCAATGTGATCTTTCAACCATTTCTTTTTAAAGAACTCCTGCTTGTCCTTTAAACTGAATACGCTTGAATCCAGTGTTTCTTTAATATTTGTTTCAGCCATCTCTTTAAATTCCTCCGTGGATAATTTTCTGCCACTGAGAAGCTCGTTGATGGTAAGGCCGTAAAAATTGCTTAACTCTTCAAGCATTTCAACAGGGGGCATATAATTGCCGGTTTCCCATCTTGAAACGGTCTTGTTTGTCACGCCCAGCTTTTCGCCAAGCTCAGCTTGAGTTAATTCGTGTTCTTTACGAAGCTCTGCAAGAAAGCTTCCCATTTTTACCATATCCATCAAAGTGCCTCCGTTCTGGTGATGACCTTAATTTATCTCAACCTTCAAAAATTGTCTTTACCATAGACAGCGAATCTGATTTTTACCACTGAAAATCCAGTCGCTGTTTATGTCCAATGGCTTAAAAATGCTGATTCTATGCATATTATAGCGTTTTAGTGAAACAATCACCATAGATAATAAGGACGGAATCAAAATATATGGATAGTGAGAAGAATAACAATTATTACATCCAAAAAATCAAACAGGATTTGACGTTTATTGTAAATCATATGGATGATGTTGCTATAAGCACATATTATTACTGACAAAAAATTAAGTGTATTAGACGGTGTAAGCATCTGATTATATAGTTAACTCATAAGGAGATTAGCTATGAAAAACATATTATGCTTTGGAGATTCTAATACATGGGGTTATAACCCGCATACACGGGGCAGCAGATTTCCCGAGGGAGTCAGATGGACAAGCCGCCTTCAGGAAAAACTGTCTAACAACGATATTCACATTATTGAGCAGGGTCTTTGCGGAAGAACTACAGTTTTTGAGGACCGCACAAGACCAAACCTTAAGGGTATAAGTGCTTTGCGTGACATTTTCGACGAAAGCATTGACATCGATTCAGTAATTCTTATGCTGGGTACCAATGACTGTAAAACATATTACGGAAACACGCCCGATGATATTGCAAAAGGCATAGAAGAGTGCCTGGATATCGTGCTTAAACATGTATCTCCGGACAATGTTCTTCTGGTATCTCCGATTGCTCTTGGCGAACAGGTATGGCGCGATGAATTTGATCCTGAGTTTAACAGCAATTCTGTACAGGTTTCAAAGGGACTTAAGGCAGCGTACGAAAGACTGGCCAGAGAAAAATCCGTGCATTTTCTCGCTGCTTCCGAATATGCAGGTCCAAGCGACTCAGATCAGGAACACCTGGATGAACAGGGCCACAGCAAGCTTGCAAATGCTATTTTTGAAAACCTTGTGGTTGCGTAAACAAAATGTTTCCGAGCAACTTATGTTTTCTTTGAAATAGTTGAGGTTACTTGAACGAAATGTTTCCGGATAACTTATGTTTTCTTTGAAAAAGTTGAGGTTACTTGAACGAAATGTTTCCGGATATTCAATGAAAATTTTGAATACTTTGTGGATGTTTAGTAAGAAGTTTATATAAGTATAAAATGGCGCGTGAAAAAATGTTAGTTTTTTCATGCGTTTTTTTATTTGGCTGTCTTTTGGCACTTTTGAAGCCGGGGCTGCCGGAAAGACTGCTCACTATGCCGGGCCAACCGGGGATTTAGGTAATGAAAGCGAGAAACAGCGTCATGTTACCTAAAATCGCTGGCCGGAGCCAAGTCGACTGCAAGAATTAGGTAATGAAAGCGAAAAACGGCGTCCTGTTACCTAAAATCGCCGGCCGGAGCCAAGTCGACTGCAAGAATTAGGTAATAAAAGCGAGAAACAGCGTCCTGTTACCTAAAGTCGCTGGCCGGAGCCAAGTCGGCTGTGAAAATTAGGTAATGAAAGCGAGAAACAGCTCCCTGTTACCTAAAATCGCCGGTCAGGTCCAAGCCGGCTGCAAGAATTAGGTAATAAAAGCAAGAAACAGCTCCCTGTTACCTAAAGTCGCTGGCCGGAGCCAAGTCGACTGCAAGAATTAGGTAATAAAAGCGAGAAACAGCTCCCTGTTACCTAAAGCCACCGGCCGGTGCAGAAACATAATGCCCATAATAATCAGCCGTTGCCTAAATGCAAGCCAGCCGCGAAAATCTGCCAAGGCACAATCCGACCACAATTGAAACAAAAACGCCTCATTACCACCACAGCGGGGGCAACGAGGCGAAAAATCTTATGTTATACTTCTTTTATCAGGTGAGAAGTGATTCACCCAAAATCATGAATGAAACCCAGATAATAACAAGAATAAACGTCAGAATCAGCCCGCCGATTATTCTCACAAACAAATTTTTGTGTGAGCATAGGGGCATTAATTTCTGAATATTTAAGTAGTTTGTTCCACAGGCAACTAACAGCAAAAAGAATATTAGGGCGCCGATTCGTTCAAACCAAAGTACAAAACCGGTGTAGTCCTTGACTTCCATGTCTAGACATAGCCAAAACAGGAAAATGTATGTCGGCAAAGCCAGTAACATATGTAAAATGTTGCCGGTTCGAAATCCCGGCGGAATAAATCTTCTCCGCGATGTTGAATCCACTGCGTTTCTTTTTGCTCCGTGGGTTAATTCTGATTTTAACTGGGCAAAAGAAGTATAGCGGTCCTTGGGATTTAGCTCGGTACACTTTTTGATTATATTTTTAAAGTAAGGACTATTGCAGATTTCACGCGAGAAGGAACCGCACAGCATGGTATTGATAAGCATACCGGCGGCATAAATGTCAGTTTGAACATTTGAAGAACCAAATCCGTACTGTTCGGGAGCGGCATAGCCCTTTGTGCCAAGAAGAATTGTGTCCTCATCCTTTTCATTGTTTGGGCGAGCGGCATTAAGGTCTATAAGTCGGACCTGTCCTGATGGCATAATAATAACATTGGAAGGTTTAATATCCCGGTGGATAATTGTGGGAACAGATTTGTGCAATGTGGTTAAGATATCACAAAGCTCCACCATTATTCTTTTTGTTTCGGGTTCGGAGATACGACCAAAGGTATTAAGCAGATCCTGAATTGTATTGCCTGAAATATATTCTTCAATAATGGTTAATTCATTGTCTTCTTCATAGAGACAGTAAATCCTTGGAAGACCCGCAATCGGCTTGTCCTTTATCTGCTGATATACGGAAAGGTTATATACAGATAATACTTTTTTGACAAAAATTTTTTTGGTTTCAATGTGCTGAACCAGATAGATACGATGAGCTTCGTTGATGGTTGCAATAACCGAATAATATGAAATTTCAAGTCGGGAATTGTAATCCATACAGCGTTCTCCTTTCGTTTTTTACAATTATAGCAAATGGAGGATTGCAATGGTAGACAAATCCACATCCGAGTTAGACAACATTTTAGGAAGCACCCATATTGGCGGAATATCAAAGTTTCTTAATGAAAATAAAGAATCTTTAATAGAGGGTGAGAAATATTTTTCATCCTTTATGAAAGATATTATGAAGAAAAACGGCCTGCTTCAGCAGGAAGTATTCTTAAACGCCGATATTCCGGAGCGCTATGGTTACAAGCTTATTTCCGAAGAAAAGCACACAAAGCAGAGAGACATTATCTTAAGACTCTGCTATGCAGCAGGCTGCACCCTGGAGGAAACGCAGAAGGCATTAAAGATATATGAAATGCCGCAGCTTTACTCAAGAATTCCAAGAGATGCAATGCTGATGGTCTGCTTTAATGAGCGTCCGGGCACAGTATTGGACGTGAACACATTCCTTAAAAAGAATCGTTTTGAGCCTTTGCGGTCCAGCGGAATACAGGAATAGTACTAAGTGCAAACCGGGCGAGAGAAACCGGCAGCAAGGATGGTGATTACTACGGGAAAAAGAAAATTAATCGTATGGGGAATGATGACCGTTCTTTTGCCATTAATCATCGGAGCGACTCTTTACTACATCTATTGCCCCGAAGTGTGGTTTGTTCAAAAGGTTGATTATTTATTTGGCATAGAGCATGTGCGAATAGCTCACAAATCCGGTGGTATATACAGATTAATCAGAAACTATTTTTTTGATTTTATCTGGGGCTACACCTTGGCCAATGCCACCTACATTATTTTCAATAATAACGCAAAACCAATGATAGTATGCTTAGCTATCCCAACGTTACTGGGGACAACTATGGAGTTGCTCCAACTGTTTAATCTTGCGCAAGGAACATTTGACGTTTGGGATATTGCTGCGGAAATACTTGGCGCCTCATTGGGAGCGTTTATTATACATTTCTACTTGAGGAGGAAATATCCATGAAAAGGTTAAAAAAGGCTGTCATAAGCCTTCTTTGCATAAGTTTATTTGCCGCCCTTGCTATGGGCAGCGGCAGCTCGGATTCGAGCAGTTCTTCGGTTCAGAAGGTTGGAGAAGCAAGTTCAACCAAAGACACATCTGAAACAGACAGCAAGTCTGATGACAAGGAAAAAGAAACAGAGCCCACTGCTAAAAACGAGGAAATTAAGTCTGAATATCATGTAGGCGATACCTTTACAAAGGATGGCCTGAGCCTCACATATGTGAGCAGCAGTTATTATGAAAGTGACAATATGTTTATCGAACCTGCGGAAGGTAACCAATTCATAAGACTGTTCTTCCACGTGGACAATCAGTCCGGCTCAGACAAATCCGTATCTACATTTGAATTCTCCTGTTATGCGGATGGTTACGAATGTGAAGCCACATATAATGACGATGATCTGTCAGCTTCTTTGTCAAACGGAAGAAGCGCTGACGGAGCAGTATATTTCGAGATTCCAGAGGATGCTAAAGAAATTGAAATCGAGTACGAATACGACTGGCTTGACAGCAAGAAAATCAAGTTGATATTTGAAGGCGACAAAGACAGCGGTCTGGTATTTGAGAAGAACGCTTCAGCCAGCGAATCTGCATTCCACGTAGGCGACATTATAGAAACAAAGAAGCTTCGCATAACCTACAATAAGGCAGCAGAATATGTAAGCGACAACATGTTCCTGGTACCTAACGAAGGTAATAAGTACATTTACATCGAACTTGAGGTAGAAAATCTGTCCGATTCAGACCAGACTATTTCTTATTTCTCATTTGAATGTTATGCAGACGGCGTAGCCTGTGACGGTTTCTACGGCCTTGACGACGAATTATCGGCAACATTGTCCGCAGGCAGAAAAGCTAAAGGCTCCATCGGCTTTGAAGTACCTAAGGATGCAGAAGTTATCGAAATCGAATTCGAAGATAACATCTGGACAGACAACAAAATCATTTTCTTATACGAAGAATAAAAGGGGATTAAATATATGAAAACATGGAAATTGGTAGCAGGAATTCTTTCAATGATTATTTTCTTTGTTGTTACACTTCAGTCCTGTGCGGCAGGAGTTGTAAACGCGCTTGAGGAAAACGGCGGTTCATCGGGCTCCATTGGATTTATCTGCGGTCTTTTGATTCTCACCGGAGGAATCGTGTCTGTAGCAACAAGAAGATCCGAGAAAAAGAGCGGCAATATTGCTCTTATCATTTTATTCGGACTTTGTGCAATAATTGGCCTTACCGGCTACGGCAACTACAGTGACCTTGTAATCTGGTCGGTATGGGCGCTTATTAACGTAGCGGTTGCTGTTGTAGCATTAATCAAGAAAAAGAAAGACGGCACAGAAACTGCATAATTGCATATCAGCTGAATAGTAAAATAAAAACGGCCGGCACTTTGTGTCGGCTGTTTTGGCCTTCTTTGGTCTCCTGAGGACGCGAATGTTTGGAGCGCTCGTGAAATGCTGATACCTGCAATCACAATAATTAGCCCATTTGACTAATGTTAAAAATGTACAGATAATAGAGGCATAATAAACATATCATTAGTGAGGTCTGATTATGGAACATATTTCAAGAGAAGCAGCGAAAGCATTATTAAAAAAATATAATAAAGATCCTTTTCACTTGCAGCATGCCTACACGGTTGAAGCGGTTATGAAATGGTTTGCAAAAGAACTCAATTACGGAAGTGATGAAGAATATTGGGGAATTGTAGGATTGCTTCATGATATCGACTTTGAAGAATATCCCGATGAACACTGCATTAAGGCGCCTGAACTGTTAAAAGAAGGCGGCGTGTCTGATGATATTATTCATGCGGTATGTTCTCATGGATACGGAATTACCGTAGGTTGCGGCGCAACAATAGATGTGGAGCCTGTCCACGAAATGGAAAAGGTTTTATTTGCCGTAGATGAACTTACAGGACTTATATGGGCAGCAGCGCTTATGCGTCCTTCAAAGAGTACCAAAGATATGGAACTTAAGTCTCTAAAGAAAAAGTATAAGAGCAACAGCTTCGCAGCAGGCTGCTCAAGAGAAGTAATCGGCCGTGGCGCCGAACAGCTCGGCTGGGAGCTCGATAAGCTTCTTGAAATGTCTTTGGCTGCAATGCAGGCAACTGAAGACGAAATCAGCGAAAAATGTAAATAGCATCGTAAAAGGGACTATGTTGACAAATTCATTGAAAGCCTTATTATATAATTAAGTGGGAAATCCCACCTGGTTAATGGAGGCAGGAACTATGACAGCAGTCAAGGATTATACAGTTCATATTGACAGTAAAAAGAGAATTACCCTAAGAGGTGCGCTATTTCAGTACTATAATGTTAAAGAATACGACAATGGTTGCATTATGTTGGAGCCCAGGGAACTTACTATTCCGGAATGCGTTTCAGCCCGTACTTTAGAAGACATGGATAAAGCTATCAATAATTTCAAAATTGGGGAAGTATCTCCGATTGTGGATTTATCTGACTTTTAAAGAAAAGTGGAGCCAGAAGGATGTTTTGGGTTTATGGACCGAATAAGATGGATATAACAATTATAGGGTTGGAACCGCATCCGGAGGACGCCAAAAAGGGTGCGTATGACAGAATAAACCTCTCGGATTTAAGTTAAATAATTGGTAGAAGGGATGCTTCTTAAAAGGAGTATCCCTTTATTTCTTTATACTCATAAATTCAATTTGTTCCCCGGCAAGACCTCTTACAAAAGCAACCATTGCATCGTATTCATGGGGGACATGCTTTCTAGTAATTGTCGGTAAAAATATAAATTGAGCATCTAAATCATGTAGTTCTTTATTTTTTATATGTATGCGTATTCAATGCCTTACATATAAAAACTCTAATATCATGCTATTTAGATGCAAATGAGAAATAATAGATAGCAATGCTTTACAGCTAAAAATTCAATTTTTATAAATATTAGATGCAAAAGAGTGAAATTATAAAAAAAGTGTGGCATCTAAATCCTAAATTATTCCATTTTTAGATGAAAGCGAGGCTGATGCTGTACATCTAAAAATGAAAAAATATCAATTTTAGTGGATGAGATGAACTGCGGAGACGTTACCAAGAACTAAATGCTGCCTAAAAATGAAGCTTGAAATAAGAAATATTATGACTATTATTAGATAACGTAAAAAAAACACATTTATAGTATGTCCTCTGACAGTAATCATCTGACGGTCATTTGAGGTCCTCTTCCGGTAGTCCTCTGCCGGTAATCTTCTGCCGGGCCTGATTGTCCAAAGTACAATAAATACCCCTTAAGTGTGTTAGAGTAAAGGAAATTCCAAAGCCCCGGCGCAATGTATTAAGCGCCGCTTCGGACAAAGAGGCATGGATTAGGGAATATTTCGGTGAAAAGATTAAAGTGAACATAGTATATAGGGAGCAAAAGAAAGAATATGCGAAAACCTTAGGTCACATTCTTTTGGATGACTCTATAGAAAATATAGAGCAATGGACAGCATCCGGCGGAAGTGGATTTGCTTTTACAACCGCCGAAGCTGCCTTAAAGTATATTGCAGAAATTGAAGAAATGCATTAATTAGAAAGAGGTATTTTTAATACGAAATTTCTATAATTGCGGAATCTCCGTTGATGCTCTTAACCTTGATCTCATAGGGAAAATCGGTGCCGTTATCCATCCTTTGGTTATGGAAAAATGCTCCGTGCTTTTCCATTGAAAAGCTGTCGCCCGCATAAAAGAAATCGTCGTTACACAGAATTGTGGGTGACTGATTCATATCGGTGAAAGTGTTGATTCCCGATTTTTGTATAACTTCAACCTGATAGTGCCCGTTATCGTTGGCTGCATTGGTATAAGCTTCGTAAATCAGAGAATATTCTTTCTTACTGTTTTCGTCGAAAAGTGTTCGTTCGATACTTGTACCGTTAATGTGATGAATCTGTACTCCGGTAATACCGCCCAAACCATATCGCTCACAGTCATACTTATTAACTCCGTCGGTGGTGAACAAAGAAACAGTGATATATTCTTCAAACGGACTGATTTTTCCATCCTTGATTTCCGTGCCTTTTACAGGGATGAGAACGGTATCGCCTGTTTTGGCAAACGAATTTATTGTTACCTCAACGGTTCCTGCTTTTTCTATATCCTCGGGTGAGACTATTATCGGATCAATCCAGCCTGTTGCAAATTTAGAATATGGATTCCAATCACCGGCGTTGTCAGACATCATATCGTAGGAGCCTACTGCATTAACAACGTAGTTCACATCATAATAGTCAATCAGACCGAGTACGTGACCGAATTCGTGAATCATAGTATTAGCGTAGTAGTCCTTGTTTTCAGGATTGTTATCACGATAGAGCTGGTGCTCATTTATACATACGCAGTAGTTAATATTAGGTGAACCGGCCTTGCCTAATCTTTCGGTGCCGTATGACAATTTGGGTGTTACTGCCGCACTGAGCGTACCGGGGGCAAAAGAATCATAATCACCGTCCCCTGCGCAGACAAGAATTACGGCATCATAGTAACCGTTGTTGTCTTTATCCAAAACAGAAGCCATGCCGCTGTAATTTTTCTTTACAAAGTCCTGAATCTGATCGGCATATTTTTCATTAAAGCCTTCGAATTTTACATCAGCATATCTGGCGCTTGAAACTTCAGCCCAATCCGTAACAAATGAATTAACTGTTAAGTTGCCGTAGCTTGCAATATCAAAATATTCAGAAAGGCTAAAGCAGTTTGTTTCGGGTTTATATTCCGTTACATTTCCGTTTTCATCTATAATACGGCCCAAAGTTTTCTTTATGCCTTCAATTTTTGAATCGGATATGTCGCTTTCCTGATCCTTGAAATAGTAAGGAACTACCAAAACATTTAATTCGCCGGTGGAAGGAGCCTGCAAATATTGAGACTGCTCAAAAAGATTTGCATTTGTTCTCTTTTCATATATCGGCAAGTCTACCAATAAGCGTTCTCCGGCTGCAAATACTTCAATTTTGTCACCCTTTTTCAGAGCTTCTTCTTTTGACTTAATATTGTTGTTTATATCGTACAAATCACCCGTTTTAAATGCCTGTGTACCAAAAACCCAGTTCTTTGAACCGGAATTACTGTCATAACCTTCAGGAACCATAACCAGGTAGAAATTGAGAATATCATCACCGTTCCATTGTTCTCTTCCGGGATCGTAGAGGGAATTTTCCGCATATATTCCGTAGAAATCTTCATCCAAATAACAGCGGGAGAAGCCGGTTAATTTTTCGCCGGGCAAATAGACAACCGAGATTTTATCAAAAATAACATCATCGAATTCAGCGGTCATCTTCAAATAAGATGGCTCGCAGTCAATGCGAAGATTATTGTCGTGGCGTTCGGCACCAACCGAATTTCCCAAAGCCCAGACAATATCTGAAGATTTGGTGATAACAGCTTCGTTTGAACCGTATCCGCCATCGGCGCATAACCAGGATTCATCAGAGGCACCGGTTAATTCTTTAATATTTATCTTCTGTATTTTAGGAAGAGGGGTAGCTGAAAATACACAACCTCCGGTTTGAATAACAATCTGATTTGCATCATTTACAACGGTGTTTTCGCAAATAAAAGAAACATCATTTCCTTCTGCATCCTTGACGGTAAAGGATTTAAGCTCATTTCCGTCCATAACAACATCTGATGCAATTCCGTCATTAAGTGAAACCTCAAAGGATTTGCCTTTGCCGCAACCGGCAAAAATTATTGAAAACATAACAAAGCAGATTGAGTACAGTAACTTGGATTTTAATTTCATGGTTGTCGTTAATCCTCTTTCAAAATAGTAAATCGGTATATGAATTATATCACAAAAAGGAGGCGTCGAATCAAAAATTCAGCATACGGAAACCACTATTGAAACCAAAATTTCACTCTCTTTAGAAATGCTTTAGAAATGTCAGAAATGCTTTATAAATAGTTAATAAACAGAATATTTACATGCTGCTTTCCCGGGATTATAACGTAATAAGAACAAAAGAAAAGAAACATTTTAAAGTGCTTCCAAACATTCCGAGTTTAAAGTTTCATATTAACAATGGGTGCATATTTTTTGTGCAGAAAGGAAGGATGACTTATGATGACACCTAGCTTATTTAATGACAACTTTGATTTATTCGATCTGTTTCGTAAAGATCCGTGGTTTGATTTTGACAATCATGAATTTAAGAACTTGGAGAAGAAATTGTATGGTCATAACTACAAAAATGTTATGAGTACGGATATAAAAGAATCCGATTCGGGCTATGAAATGACCGTAGATCTTCCGGGCTTTAAGAAGGATGAGGTCAGTGTTGCATTAGAAAACGGATACCTGACAATCAGCGCGGCAAAAGGTCTTGAAAAAGATGAAGCCTCCGATGAAGAGGAAAAACAGAAGGGAAATTATATCAGACGTGAACGTTACTGCGGTTCGTGCCAAAGAAGCTTTTATGTAGGCGACAACTTAAAGGTTGAAGACATTAAGGCTAATTTCCAGCATGGTATTTTGAACCTGAATATTCCCAAGAAAGAACAGGAAAAGGTTGCAAATAATAAGTACATTGCAATTGAAGGATAAGATTTAAAATATAGCTTTACATATGTGAAACGGTCGACACGTAAGTGTCGGCCGTTTTTTAGCAGCGCAAGCATATATTATTTCACAACAGACCTATATTCGTGATAAAATTATTTTTGGATATCGTTGGATTTATAATCTAATGCTTAAATAGGGGAATTTTATGAAATCAAAGGGTTTAACAACCACTCAATTAAAGCTTATTGCTATTATGGCCATGGTAGTAGACCATGTGGTCTGGGGTTTTGTTGATTTATTTTCGGTAACAGGACAGATAATGCATACTATCGGAAGACTTACCATTCCGATAATGTGCTTTTTTATTGCTGAAGGCTACAGAAAAACCACCAATTTAAAAAGTTATCTCTCCAGAATTGCCAGTTTTGCCATGATTTCAATAATTCCTTTTTATCTTTTTTTCGGCGAGGAATACGGTTACAGGCAGAACTTCATTTTTGATTTGTTCTTAGCCCTGCTCGTTCTTGTAATTGCTGACAGTAAAAAACTGTCAAAGCCGATGAAAATAGTACTTGGAACGACGGTAACAATAATCTCAGCCGTAGTTGGAGGCTGGCCGGTATTTCCTATACTACTGGTTCTGATTTTCTTCTATGGAAAGTCCTTTAAACAAAAATGTCTGTTAGTGTCAGGAACTGTTCTTTTAGTAGAAGGTACCACCATTGTTGCAATTTTACTTAATAATCAATATCACTTTATGGGATATGACTGGGTTTGGTATCAGTGGCTCTATTTCTTAGGCTTTATTTTGCCCCTTCCGTTACTTGCCAAATATAATGGAATCAAGGGAAAATATCCCATAAGCAGAAGCTTCTTTTTCCTATTTTACCCGGCCCACTTTGTTGTTTTGTATGAAATAAAAATGCTGGTGCTTGGCGAACTTCAGGTAGCTTATATCACCATGAACGTGGCAGCACTTATAATAGCCATCTATATTTTATTCAGGCTTATATCAAAGCGTCCATCAAAGCCACTTATCATATGTATTCTTTTGTGTATTTCCGCCATAATGTACATTTTCGGCTTTGTATTGGAGGTTTCATCGGCTTCGGTAGACTTTGTGCATGCGGCAGTGGCGCTTGAATACTTTGGCGAATGTTTTGTATTCATATTCTTCCTGTTCTTTATCTGTGCTTTCTGTCAGATAAAAGTTCCCAATTTTGTATCAGCCGCCCTTGTTCTTTTTTCGACAGTGATTGTATGGCTTGTCATAACTGCCTCATCAAACGGAATTTTCTACAAACATATCGGAATGGACTATTCGGGCCCTTTCCATAAAATAGATTTAACCTATGGTCCCGGCTTTTACATTTTTATTGCCTATATGATTCTGGTTTGCGGCGGAAGCTTTATAATTACCCTCATCAATATAAAGAAAAGGCAGGGAATAGAAAGAAAAAGACTTTTAATGGTAATGTTCGCTATTCTTTGCCCGTGGCTTGCATTTCTTGCCCTGGGAACCGGCATAACCAACGGGTACGAGGTATCTGCCATCGGAATGGTAGGCGCCATCGGATTTATATGCAGAGCCCTTTTTAGCTACGGTTATTTTGATTCTATGCAGCTGGCTGTTGACAATGCACTTCACCGCATCGGAGACGGAATTCTGGTTGTGGATTTGAGTGAAAAGGTTGTATATTCCAATGACAGTATGAACGTACTGTTTCCGGGAATTAGGCTTGAAAGAACGGCCGAACTTGTGCCTGAGCTGATCCCTTATTTGGCAAAAGAAAGTAATCAATATGTGGCAAACGGCCGCACTTTTGATGTTATATATGAAGATCTTATAGAGCGTGACACGGTTCAGGGGCATATGCTTACCTTTAAAGATATGACCGAACACTATCAGCACCTGGCCGAGGCAGAGCGATTTGCCCATACCGATGTGCTTACGGGGCTTTATAATCGCTCCTTCTTTTCGGAACTTGTGGCAAAACATTTCGACAGTTCAAAAGCAGGAACTCTTCTCATGTTTGATATAGATAACTTTAAGATGGTAAATGACAGGTTTGGACATGGTGTCGGAGATGATATATTAAAACTGCTGGCAAAAACAATTACCCGCGAGGCTGATGGTATCCACTTAGGTTGTCGTGTCGGTGGTGATGAGTTTATGCTATTTTTAAAGGACGTTACATCAAACAATGACATTTCTGCTATATGTCAGTCACTTATTGACAATTTTGCTGCCGGATTAAACACCGAACATCCGGAAGTAACCACCTCGATTTCAATCGGTGCGTACACCACCGTGCTGGGGGATAAAACAGCTACTTCCGCCACAACCGGTGGCGCGATACCGGGAAGCGAACTCTTTACGAACGCTTACAAAAAAGCCGACGAAGTTCTTTATACGGCAAAACATGCCGGCAAGGCGACGTTTAGAATATATGAATAGTAATAGGTTTTACAACAGTTGAAACAAAAGAGGTAATAAAAAACAGAAGCTATGTTGTTATCTTGAAATGTATAAGAAAATTATCAAAAAGTATCATCGGAACATTCCACTATATAGTACAAAGTGAGGATTTGATAAATGGAAAAATTTAAGGCATTTTTAAAAAGAAAAGATATAGTATTTTCAGCCAAGCGCTATGGCATTGACGCTCTTGGCGCCATGGCGCAGGGTTTGTTCTGTTCATTGCTTATAGGAACAATTATTAAAACCCTTGGTACTCTGACTGATGCGCAGTTTCTGATTGATATAGGAACTTATGCCATGGCAGTCTCCGGACCGGCAATGGCAATTGCCATCGGTAATGCATTAAAGGCCGATCCAATGGTTTTGTATTCGCTGGCAGCCGTTGGATATGCGGCAAATGCTGAGGGCGGAGCCGGTGGACCTCTTGCAGTACTTATTATTGCAATCGTAGCCGCTGAGTGCGGTAAGGCAGTGTCCAAAGAAACAAAAGTTGACATTCTTGTCACACCCGCTGTTACAATTCTTGTAGGCGTGGCTCTTGCCAAGCTTATCGCACCGCCAATAGGAACCGCGGCAAATAGCTTTGGTATTCTCATTGATAAAGCCACGACCCTTCAGCCCTTCTTAATGGGAATTCTTGTTTCGGTACTTGTGGGTATCGCATTGACTCTTCCCATATCCTCGGCGGCTATCTGCTCGGTGCTTGGATTAACCGGTCTTGCAGGCGGTGCTGCCGTTGCAGGCTGCTGCGCACAGATGATTGGTTTTGCGGTTATTTCGTTCAAAGAAAATAAGTGGGGAGGACTTGTGTCTCAGGGACTTGGAACATCTATGCTTCAGATGCCCAATATTGTTAAAAATCCCCGAATCTGGATTGCACCTATCTTGACATCTGCCATTACAGGTCCTTTAGCAACCTGCCTGTTCAGAATGGAAATGAACGGTGCGCCCATTAATTCCGGTATGGGAACCTGCGGTATGTGCGGACCTATCGGTGTATTTACAGGCTGGGTTACCCCTTCCGAGGTTGCGGTTAGCCGTGGAGCGTCAGCAATTACTCCCGGTGCCATGAACTGGATTGGTATGTTATTAATCTGCATCGTTCTTCCGGCTGTTATTTCGCTTGCGATTCACCTTGCGGTAAAGAAGCTTGGCTGGGTAAAAGAAGGAGATTTAACACTTAAGGCATAGGAGAAAAACATGACACCCAAAGAAATCCGTTCCCGTCTCTTTGAGATGCAGGATCTTAAATACAAAGAATTTCATCTTGGTCTGATGCCCGGAGTTGATCCGGACTCGGTTATCGGTATTCGTACGCCACAGCTTCGTTCTTTTGCCAAGGAAATATTTAAGTCCGGCGATTATGAAGAGTTTTTGGCAGTGATGCCCCATGAATATTATGATGAGATGAATCTGCATGGTTTTATTCTTTGCGAAATGAAGGATTACGACAGAGTAGTTAAAGAAATAGACCGTTTCCTTCCACATGTAAACAACTGGGCTACCTGCGACCTTATAAGTCCGAAGAAAGCTTTTTCAAAGAATACGGACAGACTGATTTTGGATATAAAACGCTGGATGAGTCACAAAGAAGAACTTACGCTTCCCGAAGAAACCTATACCATTCGATATGGGATGGAAATGCTTATGTCTTTCTTTCTGGATGATTTGTTCAAGCCCGAATATCTTGAGTGGGTGGCTTCCGTTCAGTCTGAAGAGTACTATGTTAATATGATGAAGGCCTGGTTCTTTGCCACCGCTCTGGCCAAACAGTACGAAGCAACCATTCCATATATTGAACAGCATAAGATGGATGACTGGTGCCACAGAAAGAGCATCCAAAAGGCCAGAGAAAGTTATAGAATTACGCTGGAACAAAAGGCATATTTGAACACATTGAAATAGAGCAGGAAATTAGGAAATACAGCAAAATGCTTAATAAAAGGGATTTTCTTGGTCATGCGCTAAAATTGGCGCTGCCCATTATGATACAGAATTTAATAAGTACACTGGTTAATACTGCAGACACGGTTATGCTCGGCTACGTAAGCCAGGAGGCTATGTCGGCTACATCACTTGCCAACCAGTTTACATTTATCCTTTTTTGTTTCTTTTACGGACTGGCCACTGCGACTTCGGTTCTTTGTGCCCAGTACTGGGGAAAGAAAGATACCAAAACCATCGAAAGAATACTGGGTCTTGCCACAAGACTCAATGTTCTTATTTCCGGCCTTTTCTTCCTGATCGGATTTTTATTCCCCACAACCATCATGAAGATATTCACAGACAGCCCCGAAACAATAGCCCTCGGAAGCACTTACATAAAAATTGTTTCCATAAGCTACATATTTATGGGATTTTCTCAGATTTACATGAGTGCCCTAAGAAGTATGGAGAAGGTTGTGCTTCCTTCAGCTACCTATGTTATTTCTTTGGCCGTGAATGTGCTTATCAATGCCACATTTATTTTTGGACTTTTTGGTGCGCCAAAGCTTGGTGTAACCGGTGTTGCCATCGGCACCGTAGTTGCGAGAGCGGTGGAATTTATTATTTGCATACTCCACTCTGCATTTAATAATGAAGTCCGATTCAGAGCTAAATATGTTTTTGCCAAAGCCGGCATTTTAATGAATGATTTTATGAAAATAAGTATGCCTGCAGTTGCCAACGATGTTATCTGGAGCCTGGCTGCTTCAGTATTTGCCATAATTCTCGGCCACATAGGCGATGATATGGTAGCCGCCAACAGTGTAGCAATCATGGTGGTAAATATCGGAGCCATTGCTACCCGTGGCTTTGCCAATGCGGCTACAATTGTTGTCAGCAATGCCCTTGGCGACAATAAAATTGATGTGGCAAAGGAATATGCCCGCCGAATGCTTTGGATTACATTCGTAGTGAGCTTAATAGGCGGTGTGATTATTCTTGTGCTTCGCCCGTTTATGCTTAGCTACTATGCGGACAAGCTTTCCGAAACCGCTATTTCATATCTTGGAAGTATTATGATTATGACTACCTGGCGCCTTGTGGGTGAAGGTCTCAATACCTGTTGGATTTGCGGCTGCTTCAGAGGCGGCGGTGACTCAAAATTCGGCATGATTATGGACACCGTATTTATGTGGGCCGTAGCAGTTCCGCTTATGGCAATCGGGGCATATGTATTAAAGCTTCCTCCTATCTGGGTTTATTTTATTATGACCTTGGATGAATATTACAAAATGCCCGTTGTCTGGGCTCACTATAGAAAGTTCGAGTGGCTTAAGAATATTACAAGAGACGAGAGCGTGCTGAATACTGCGGAGTAGGCAATATTATTTTTAAAGGGGAATCTGTTTTATGAGCTTCGAATTATCCGTAATCCTTATTCTGATTATTCTTCTTGGTTATATGATAATGATTAATATCTTTTCCATATTGCTAAGAATATCAGGTGTACCTGCGGGAATAGCAAGTTTTCAGGGAATATCACTTTTTACAGGCTGTGGCTATACTACTGATGAAAGCGAAACAATTGCTTCCAACAAGCTTCGTCGAAGAATCGCTTTGATCTGTATGGTTACGGGAAACTTTTTCTCAGTAATCATTGTTTCCCTGATAGTTAACATCTGCAACTCATTTTCTTTTGCCGAGGTTGAGCATACCTACCATATTGCAATCATTGCGGTGGTAATATTCTTTGCAATAGTAATATTTACGCAGATTCCACCGGTTAAGAAGTTTTTCTCAAATGTTATTCAAAAAATCGTTGATAACCGTATTCAGAAAAACAACAAGGATAACGCAATAACAATTGTAGACACCTTTGCCGGCAGTGCAATTATTGAGATTCACATTCATTGGATTCCGGAGATTCTTTACGGAAAAACAATCCATGAAAGCAAGTTGAAGGCGAACTACGGAATCAATATTCTTTCTATTATGAGAAACAAGAAGCATATCGAAATCGGGCGAAATACCATTGTTCAAAAGGGTGACAGACTTCTGGTATTCGGGCAGTACTCCACCGTTCGGAGCATTTTCTCAAATGCGGTGGAAAAAGAAGATATCGCTTCAAAAATTAACCATGAAATAGATTCACGTTTCAATGAGCTTGAGCTTATAGATAACTTTGGCCACGGTGCCATGGTAGAAGTCAGAGTTAATGCGATTCCGGGCGTTTTAGAGGAAAAATCTTTATTTGAAAGTCGCCTCAAAGAAAAATATGGCATTAATGTCATATTCATTGAGCGCGGTGAAGATGCAATTGAGATTAACAAAGATACAAAGGTAGAAGAGGGAGATATTCTCATGGTATTCGGACCTTTCCAGGCAATAAAGAATGTGTTTGTGTACTAAATTTTACAGTAAGGGGACATATCAATGAGATTTGTAATTCAGAGAGTTAGTGAAGCAGACGTCAAAGTTGACGGGCAGACTTTAGGAAAAATAGATAAAGGATTTATGGTTCTAATCGGGGTAGCTGAAAGTGATACTACCGAAATAGCCGATAAAATGATTAAGAAAATGCTGGCTCTTCGCATCTTTGATGACGAGAACGGCAAAACAAATCTTGCCCTTTCTGATGTAGGCGGATCCCTGCTTCTGATTTCCCAGTTCACACTTTACGCAGACTGCAAAAAAGGCAATCGCCCGTCATTTTTTAAAGCCGGTAATCCGCAAATGGCTTCCGACCTTTATGATTATATAATTGCTAAATGTATTGAAGAGGGATATCACACAGAAAAGGGTCGATTCGGCGCCGACATGAAGGTAAGTCTCTTAAATGACGGTCCCTTTACCATCGTATTGGACAGCGATGAGATCTTAAAGTAGTGGTGGGATTAATATGTTTTCAAACGCTCCGGGTAAATCGCTAAATGAATATGTGAAAGACTATGTAGTATTCGACCTTGAAACCACAGGTATCAGCTGCAGTTTTGATGAAGTCATAGAAATATCTGCTGTAAAGGTTGTAAATGAGACGGTTGTCGATGAATTTTCAACCCTTGTGAACCCCGGCCGTCATATTCCCGAGGAGGCCAGTGATGTAAACGGGATTACCGACGATATGGTAAAAAACGCCCCTGGTTTTAAGCCTGTTCTTAAAGAGTTTGTAGATTTTGTCGGAGAATTACCGTTAGTCGGTCATAATATAAACAGCTTCGATATGAAGTTTATTTATCGTGATTTAAATAAGTTCTTTGGTATGACAATCAGCAATGACTATATCGATACGCTGAAGATTTCACGAGCATATCTGAAAGAACTCAAACATCATCGTTTAGTTGATCTGGCAAGCTATTACGGCATAGATACGACAGGTGCACACAGGGCATTAAACGACTGCCGTATGAACCAGAAGATTTTCTTTTGCCTTTCGGGTGAAATGACCGAGGAGAAAAAGAACGAAAAAGGTATCATAACCTGCCCTAAATGTGGATCTGTTATGGTACAAAGAACCGGTGTTTACGGTCCGTTTTACGGATGCTCCGGATATCCGGTTTGCAAATTTACCAAGAATATAAAAGCGACAGATACACCGAAAACAGGGAAGAAATCCGACTGCGCGGGAAAATCATCCGCAAAAAAGCCATCCGCGACTTCAGGCTTTACGTTTGAGGACGATTCGGATGGTGGTTTGCCCTGGATGTGTAATGGCGTAAGGGTGAAATAAACATATTTTATGAGGTCATGATTTTGAACAAAGATAAAGAACTTATCGGCAATGAGACAATCGAAAAAAGTATAGAAATGTTTCTTTTGAACAGATGCGATGAAACTCTGGCAGCATTGCTGACTTCGGTAAGAAAACAGATGCTTGCGGAAGCTTCTTTTGTAGTAGCGGTAGAGCCTAATATAGCATCCGGAATGGAACTTAAGCAGGTGACATTAAAGGACGGTCGTTCCTGTGGAATGGTATTTACAAGCTTTGATCAGGAAATGGCCGGCACAAACACCGTTTCAACATTTATGGTTAATATGAAACAGCTTTTTGAGGCGGTACTTGCCAACAGTGAGATAGACGGTGTGCTTGTAAATGCCTACGGCAAAGCGTTTTTGCTGGATAAGGTGTTTATCAAGATAATTTTAGGTGAGTAAGCGAGGCAGCATACATGATTAAACCCATATGCAAGGATGTTTTCTTTCTTGGCCAGAAGTCGGAACCGGCAACAGAAGCAGATGCTCAAACAGGAATTGACCTTATGGATACTTTAACCGCCAATCGGGAACACTGTGTAGGTATGGCGGCAAATATGATAGGCGTTAAGAAACGAATAATTGTTGCCAATGCAGGCTTTGTGAACCTTCTAATGTACAACCCGGTAATTGTCAGCAAAAAGAACCCGTATGAAACGGAAGAAGGCTGTCTGTCTTTAGCCGGTGTTAGAAAAACAACCCGCTACGAAGAGATAGAGGTTGAATATTTAGACAGAAATTTTAAAAAGCAAAAGAACAAATTCACCGGCTGGACCGCGCAGATTATCCAGCATGAGGTGGATCATTGCGAGGGAATAATTATTTAAATCAGTAAAATGGAAAAAGAGTTAAAAGCCGCGGCAGAAGAAAAATCCATAGACACTCACCTCAGACAAAGAATGAACAAAACAGTGATTGCTTTTTCTATTGCGGCAATTGTTGTTGTGTTCATTATTTCCTTATTTGCGATTAGGCGTTCAAATAAACCGGAGGAACTGAGCGAGTTGACCGTCCACTTTATCGATGTTGGACAGGGAGATTCCACTCTGATTATTTGTGGTGGGGAAGCGATGCTTATTGATGCAGGAAACAATGATAAGGGAACTTCCGTTCAACTGTATCTTCAAAAGCAGGGCATAGACAAACTTAAATATGTGGTATCCACACATCCGGACGCAGATCATTTGGGAGGATTGGATGTAATAATCTATAAATATGACTGTAATACCGTTTTTATGTCCGATGTAAAAAGTGATTCGATATCTTATCAGGAAGTCCTGGATACATTGAATAACAAATGGCAAAAACCTACAGTTCCCAGTCTGTATGAAGCATATAATCTTGGGGATGCAACATTTAGTTTTGTAGGTCCCGTAAACATATATGATAGCAGTAACAACAATTCATTAATTATAAAACTTGAACATGGTCAGAACTCTTTTCTTTTTACCGGAGATCAGGAAAAAGAAGCTGAGGATGATTTATTAAGTACCGGAATATCTTTGAAGGCTGATGTTCTTAAAATAGCTCATCATGGAAGCCATTCATCGACCGGAACAGGGTTTTTACGAAATGTATCACCCCAATATGCTGTAATCAGCTGCGGCGACGGCAATGAGTATGGGTTTCCACATAGAGAGGTCATGGATTCACTTAAGAGGCTTAACTGTAAAGTGTTCAGAACCGATGAGCAGGGAAGCATTGTAGTAAAGAGTAACGGAATAGAACTAAACTGGAATGTCGAGCCCTCAACAACCTGGAACTGCGGTATTGTGACCAGAAACCCGGATTCGCCGGCTGATGAGGATAAACATCCGGATATTCCATTTATTGCTAACCCGGAAACCACCTATATACTTAACAAGAGCTCGCTAAAGTTTCATAATCCCAATTGTGAAGCGGTGCAGGAAATGAATCCGTTAAACAGAGAGGAAACTACTGAGGACAGAGACGCTTTGCTAAATGCAGGCTACGTTCCGTGCAAAGCGTGTAAACCGTGATAATGCTATATTTGCCATATGGTATGGGGAATATATAGAATGATGTTGATTTATAAATAAGGCTTCAACTATTATAAGTATATAGATGCTTTTATTAGAAAGGAATTCATATGATTTGTAAAAGCTGCGGCGCTGAAACCGGCAAGGGCAAATTCTGTCAATATTGCGGAACCCAGGTATCATTGGAAGACTTGAGAGAACAGGAAATTGTTAATCGCAAGGGTTGTCCGATGTGTCAAAGCACAAATGTGACCTTTGATCGTGAAAACCAGGGTGAAATTCGTCAGCTTGACGGTTCAACAACAATAATGCGTGCGACGGTAGGTGTTTGCAGAGATTGTGGATATACCTGGAATACGGATAAAACGGAAACTCCTAAGAAACCGGTAATTCCTATGTATGCTCCGACTTATTCTTCTGCGTACAGTGCACCCGATAAAAACAATCTTATATGGTGGATTTTAGGTTGGATTTTCTTTTTCCCGGCACCGGTTATGGTACTTATATGGAGAAAGAAAAGCCGTTTGAGCCTTGGATGGAAAATAGGATTAACCGTATTGCTTTGGGTTATCATATTATCCTTGGCATAAAATGAATGTATGTTGTGCACCGCAAATATAAGACATACAATGTTTTATATTTGAAGGTGCATTTTTGGATTTATTCTTTCAAAAATATAAGAGGCTAATATATGATTTTTACTTTTGAAGATTACAGTAAAGAGCAGTTAACATTATCTTTTGAGCAGATGAAGGAAATTCATACCGAAATGGTAGCGGAAATAGGTTCCGATGCGGATGCACTTGAACTCTATAGAGATTTTGTGGATGCAGCAACAAAATATGCCGCTATCAGAGCTATTTGGAATCAGATAAGCAGGGAACAGAAAATGGAAATTGATGCTCCAAGAACCGTTCTTCATGACAGCACAATTGATTGTTTAAATATACTTGCAAGATATCTTAAAAATCTTGGCAAGGAAGCAAAATGGCGGGATTTGCTTGGCTATACCGAAGAAAATCCCAGTGTCCGTAAAACCATCGGAGACTTTGCCTGCTTTGTAGTATTTGTCAACAGCATTAACGCAAGATAGTGAGTTTTCTTGCGGATGGGATAAATCCCTCCACAATTAGTAACCATTATTAACCACCACAAACGATGGAAAGGCTTATCAAATGACCAACCAGGAAATCCTTTTTAGTAAGTTTTCCGGTCCTGCGGCAATCAGAACCGCTGAAACAAAAGTAAACAGTGACGGGAAAGTAGAAATAGTAAATATCGGCACAGAAAATATCAACGACAAATTTCTTTTTGAAATGGGGATAAACGTTGATTGCAAGGAATATGTCGATGCCGATTTTAATCTTGAATTCGATGCTTCAAACCTGGAATTATACAAGCGGTGCCTTATTCGCTGCCTTAACGGTGAGAACGATGTGACTTTTGAAACCAAAAGGTCATGGGATTCAAGGTGTCTGAGTGAAAATACTATCTGGCTTCAGAGCAGGTTGGTGTTGCTTGACAGTAACGAGTGCGATAAAACGTGTGACAAAGAAAGCACTAAAGAAGGCAGTACAACATATAAAGTATATGAGGCGATAAAGAATGTAAGCGATACAAAGCAGAAGCTTGATATGCTCAGAGAATCCGAACGTCGCTTTAAAATCGCCAGCGATCAGGTAAATATTTATTACTGGGAGTATACCGTAGCGACCAAGGAAATGCGCCCGTGTTTCAGATGTATGCGTGATCTTGGTCTGCCTGCACTGGTGGAGAATTATCCGGAGCCGGTTATTGAGTCGGGGCTTTTTCCTGCCGATTTCGCGGATATGTACAGAGACTGGCACCAACAGGTTGAAGCCGGCGTAAAGGAGCTAGAAGCAGATATCCCGCTTACAATCGACAGAATTCCTTTCAGAGTACGCTATACAACGGAATTTGATGAAAACAATAATCCTGTTAAGGCGTATGGTTCGGCTACACTTATTTCTGACGCGGAAATAAACAGAATCAATCTCGATAATTCTATTATTGAGACTTTGGCCGGTGAATACAGCGGCATATATCTTATAGATATACCTTCGAATACGGTAAAAGTGATTAAGAATGAACCTGATTTTGGCGCAGATTTCGGCGAGTATGTAAGCAACGACGATTTTACGAGAAGACTGTTTGATTCGTTTGAGTATGAGATACCCAAAGAACTTATAAAAGAAACTGATGGTCCTAATCCGATACCTGATTTTGCCCACGATTTCTTTAAAGATAATTCTCATCGTCAGGAGACCGTAAAGCGCAAGTCCGATGGCTTATGGGTTAGAATCGATTCTACTGTTGTTGAAGCGGACGGTGATGCGGTTGTTAAATTTCTTACAACCTATACTATGGTCGACTCTGTTTATGCCGATAAACTTAATTATGAAAAGCTTATAGAAAAGCAAAAGAACGAGCTTGCCGACCGTCAGGAAATGTTAATAAAAGCGGTTGAAGAAGCAAACAGCGCAAATGCCGCGAAATCAGCTTTTTTCTATAATATGTCCCATGACATTCGCACTCCTATGAATGCCATCACTGGCTTTTTAAGAATTGCCCAGGAAGACATAGAAAACAAAGAAAATGTTTCTTTCTGCCTTGATAAAATTGCTGCATCCAGTGATCATCTTTTAAATCTTATCAATGATATTCTTGATATGGGCCGCATAGAAAGCGGTAAGATGGAGCTTATAAAAGACAATGTAAGCATTAAGCAGGTATGTGATGAAACCTATAGCCTTATCAAGAACCAGATGGATGAAAAGAATATTTCTTTTACCTTAAATCTGGATGACATTAAGCAGGAATATGTATCCTGCGATAAGGTTCGTATGAAGCAGGTATTGCTGAATTTGCTCAGCAATGCATGCAAGTTTACACCTGAATACGGAAACGTTTCATTTGTCGTTAAGCAGTTAAAAGAAGGTGAAAAGGGGCTTTACGAAATCCGCATAAAAGACAGCGGAATCGGCATGGATCCAAGCTACAAGGATCGAATTTTTGAAGCCTTTTCACGAGAGAAGACCGAAACCGTTAACGGAATTCAGGGAACCGGTCTTGGAATGGCCATCGTTAAGAATATCGTAAACTTAATGCAGGGCACGGTCGAGGTGGAATCGGCGCCGGGGGCAGGAAGTGAATTTATTATCCGAGTTCCCTTGGAGACCTGTGAAAAGGCTGATGCCGGATCGGTAGGCGAAAAGGCTATTGTTGAACGAAATTTTGCAGGAAAAACATTACTTCTTGTTGATGATACTACAGTCAACAGAATTCTTGCCAAAGCGGTTCTTAATAAAGCCGGATTTAAAGTGCTTGAAGCCAGCAACGGGATAGAAGCGATTGAGAAGGTTGCAAAGTCAAAGCCGGGAGACATCGATATTATTCTTATGGATGTAATGATGCCTGTAATGGATGGTCTTGAGGCTACACGAAGAATAAGAAACCTGGATGACAGTGGACTTGCCAACGTGCCTATTGTGGCTATGACGGCCAATGCTTTCGAGGAGGATATAAAAGAAACCAGAGCAGCAGGAATGAATGCACATGTAACCAAGCCTTTTGTCAAAGAGGACTTGCTTGCAAAAATTCAGGCTAGTTTGATTGGGGATTGAAAAACAGAAAACTTTTAACTTGTTTCCTGAATTTACATTAACAATATGTGTTTCCTAAAAAATAGTTAAAAAAATGTTGCATTCGCTTAACTAATGTAGTAATATGAGTCTCACCCACCAAATGTGGGAGATAAAATAGACATAATTTTAAAAGCCAAATGGAAAAAGGATTGAACGAGTTTATCTCGCTATCCTTGCGCCCATTTGGCTTTTTTTGTGTGCAAAAAAGCCAAGACTTGACCCTTTGCCGGGAACCGTTACCTGTAAGCGCCGTTCAAACCCGGCGCACCCTGGGATTTAGGCAATGGAAGCAAGTTTCCGGGACTTATTACCTAAAGATGCCGGCTCATGCCCGGTGCGCCGGGACTGTTCCTTGACAACTTCATAGCGCCGACAGAATGACCGAAGGCCTAAGGTCGCTGTCGGGCAGAAATGTAACTATTAACCTAT
>JAKSRT010000027.1 GCA_024403485.1 Lachnospiraceae bacterium | reverse complement strand
CCACGGTCGAACTGCATACCTTTTACAAGTTCAAGTTCTGTTTCCATGGTCTTTGATTCTTCAATGGTAATAACTCCGTCTCCGGAAACTGTTTCCATAGCCTTGGCAACCATTTCGCCAACCTGATCGTCGCCTGCTGAAATTGCTGCAACTCTTGCGATATGTTCGCTTCCGTTAACCTTCTGAGCCATGCCCTTAATAGCTTCAACAGCCTTATCTGTAGCCTTCTTCATACCCTTTCTGAGTACGATAGGATTTGCACCTGCTGCAAGGTTCTTCATACCTTCGTTAATCATCGCCTGAGCAAGAACTGTAGCGGTTGTTGTACCGTCACCGGCTACATCGTTGGTCTTTGTAGCTACTTCCTTAACAAGCTGAGCGCCCATATTTTCAAAGGGATCTTCAAGTTCAATTTCCTTAGCAATGGTAACGCCGTCATTGGTAATAAGCGGAGCACCGTAGGTTTTATCCAAAACTACGTTTCTTCCTTTAGGTCCAATTGTCACTCTTACTGTATCAGCAAGCTTATTTACACCGGCTTCCAATGCAATTCTGGCATCGGCACCGTACTTAATTTCTTTAGCCATTATATTTGCCTCCTAAAATTTACTGAATGATTGCAAGTATATCATTTTGCTTGCAAACAATATATTCTTCGTCATCAAGCTTAACTTCGGTTCCTGAATACTTGGAGAAAATAACCTGGTCGCCTACTTTAACTTCCATTTTTACTTCTTCAGTACCGGGGCCTACCGCAATAACTTCAGCCTGCTGAGGTTTTTCTTTATTCTGACCGGGTAATACAATACCGGATTTGGTGGTTTCTTCAGCCACTAACTGCTTTAATACGACTCTGTCGCCTAAAGGAACTAATTTCATTTCTTTGCCTCCTAAATTCATATTAGCACTCTGTTGGTTCGAGTGCTAACCTTCAACACATAGAATATTATTTACACTACTTAATGTCAATAAAGACTTTATAAAATAAGTATAAAATGAGCAAACGATAAATGCCGGCTCATTCGGGCCGGCACAAAAAAGACATACTCAGTTAAACATTTTAAGCAAATCCGAAAACTGCTTAATAACATAATCAGGATTATCAACCTCTCCAAAACCGTACTCCGCAAATATAAACTCACAGCCGGCTTCTTTGGTCGCAGTATAATCACCGTAGGTATCTCCTATATAATATGCCTTATCAATATTGTTTCTTTTTACCACAAGACCGATATTCTCCGATTTCTGAAGACCTGTATGGCCAAAGCACTCAATATCGTCAATTATATCTTCAATACCGAGTTTCTTCATAACAAGCTCTATATAACCGTTCTGGCAGTTGCTTACTATATAAAGTTTGTTATTTTTCGAAAGCTCTCTTATTACCTCCTTTACACCCGGATAAGTCAGGTCCTCGGTGTTTTCATCTATGGCAATATGTTCAAGTTCACAGCAATGATCAAGAAGTTTGGCTTTCAGTCCTGCATCGATGGGACCGAACAAATCGTCCGCAATTACATCCATCGGTTTTCCGAATTCCTTTTGAAGCATTTTATCGGTAACATTCAAATCCTTTAATTCCGGGATGTTCGCCGCTTTTATCGCCCCGTTCCAGGCTCCGGCCACAACGCCGGTTGTATTCCACAGTGTCCCGTCTATATCAAAAATCAGATGGTTCATCATTTATCCTTTCATACTCTTAAGGCTTTCTGAACCATTCGGGATATAAATTGCCCAAAGGGTCCACTTCCACAAATTCATCGGTGGAACAACCGTAATCAAGATATGCATTTTTATGCTGCTGACTGAAGCTTCCGTCGGGAGATACCGTAACTACCGTAGCGCCCCTTTGTGAGCCCACATATCTGATATCGTTTCCGTAAGCCTCATTATCTACAGAATAGCCATAGCACAGCATTACTCCTTTGTACAAAACAACGGCATTGTTAACGTGGTCATGACCGCAGAATGCCGCCTCCATGGAATGAAGTTCATCAGCCATTACTTCAAAGAAATCATCCTGCTTATCCGGTGCACCGGGATTGTTAAGTCCACCGTAACAAACCTTCTCTTCTCCCCATGAACCTTCTATATATACCGTATTTTCAGGCTCTTTTGAAACAAAAGTAATATTTCCGTCGGCATCGGTAACTTCCTCAATAAGATCATCCAACGCACTTCTGTATTCGCCAAACGGAATATGCATAAATACAAGACACTTTAAGTATTCCCCGTCGGGAAGTCCGGCCTTTTTAGACAAATCGGCAATTGTTTCTTTTGCCCACTGTGTCTGGGAAGCGTGAATAGTATCATATCGTCCCATAATCGTAGAGATAAACGATGTGTCTACATAGGCATTGGTATCAAGCAAAAGAATAACTTTGGTAATATCACCGGAAGTATTTTTTATCAGAACAAACTGATTTGAAACACTGGGAACAGTCTCAGCATCACGGTCACTGAAGTTTTGTTCAAAGAAACAATACTTATAGTCGCCTTTCATATAAAGCTCGCCTATTTCGTCTCTATCGGCATAATCAAAAGATTCTGTATCATGATTTCCAAAGATTGTCGTGAAATATACCTGCTCGTGTTCAAACACTTCAATAAGTGTTCTGGCGGTCATTCTGTTGTTGCCCGTGTTACCTCCGTTATATCCTATAGCCGGCACACAATAGGTATTGTCTCCCCCAAGAATAACAAAGTCAGGTTTTTGCGCTTTTAACATCGTAATCAGTTCATATATAGACTTTTTGTCATTTTTATATGACCAGAAGCCTCCGCCAATGTGAATATCGGTAATATGCATGATATCAATATCACGATCCGTCTTAAAGCAGTAATAACCGTCTTCCTTAACCGGGACAAGGCGGTCCTCGCCGTACTCAACCACATCAAAGGAATTGATATAATTTCTTAAAGAAACGTTACATATAATATTGGCCACAATCATAATAAAATACAGGGCCGCTATAACACCAAGTATACCAAGAAGCCGCTTAATTCTTTTCCCTCTTTTGGATTTGGACATATTATTTTCGGATGTCTGCTTTTCGATATTTATATCATTTCTATTCTTTTTGCTCATCTTTATCCTCACTTATAAAAGAATGCCGGTTAAAATCAATTGTATATCAGTCTTTACTTCTCTGTCATCAGTTCATACCACATAACGGAGTTCCGTTCAAAATCCACATTTAGTACCGCTTTTCCGTCAATATTGGCATTACTCCACGTACCGTCAGCCGGTATAAGAAATTCCGAGGTCTCATAATTACCCGATACACCCATCAGTGCCATAAACAAAGAAAGACAATCCTTTTCCGTCAGATCCGTTCCGACTCTTGGAAGAAAATTTTTAGCCAAAACCATAATCTCCCTAAGCCCCATCTGTTTAACCTTATCCATGCATAAGCTCATAACATTTCTTTGTCTTCCGGTTCTGGCAAAATCGGTTCCGATGTATCTGATTCTGGAATATGCAAGAGCCTGATTTCCGTTTAAAGTATAAGTTCCCGCCTCAACCGGAAGTGTATCGGCAGAAAGAACCTTGCCGAAATCATCATTTTGCGAAATAAGATATCCGTTTAATACCTCTATTTCTTCGGCAGTAAGTTCCACATCTACGCCACCGACCGCATCAACAAAGTCCCTCACAAAATAAAAATTAATGACTATTGTATTATCAACCGGAATACCAAAGTTTGATTCTATGGTCTTTTCAAGAAGGTCCGTCCCGCCATACGCGTAAGCAGCATTTAATCTGTCGCTTCCGGTGTCCGGAATACTTACATAAATATCTCTCAAAAAAGAAGTCATTAATATTCTGTTTGCAGCCGAGTTAACGGACACAAGAATCATACTGTCAGAGCGACCTTCAAAGTTATCCTCTCTTGAATCAACGCCGACAATCAATATGGTTTTTATATTCTCATCATTAATCGGTTTATTACCGGAAGGTGAAAAATCCGTGTCTTCATTTCCCGCTTCACCGATATCACCGGTTTCGGTATTACCCAGCAATTCATCAACATCCGGAATTGACTCGGTAATGCTGATTATTGTCTGCTCCTTATCCTCGTCACCGATTTTGTTTGTCATTGAGAAAAAATATCTGAAAATGACATAAACCACAATAATAATGACCACCAGCAAACCGATTAAAAACTTAACCGGGCTGAATTCCGACTTATCATCGTTATCTCTTCTTGCCATATTACCAATATCCTTTTATTCAAACTGCGCTTTGTATAAAGAATAATAAAAGCCTTTAGAGTTCATAAGACTTTCGTGATTTCCCGCTTCAACCACGTCTCCGTCTCTTAATACAAGAATTGTATCCGCATTTTGGATGGTTGAAAGTCTGTGGGCAATAACAAAGCATGTTTTATCTTTCATCAGGTTTCTCATAGCTTCCTGAACTTTTCTTTCCGTTCCGGTGTCAACATTTGATGTAGCCTCGTCAAGAATCAGCATCTTTGAATCGTAAAGCATTGCCCTTGCAATGGTAAGAAGCTGCTTCTGTCCTTTTGAAATATTACCTCCGTCTTCGGAAATAACAGTATCATACCCCTTTGGAAGCTGCATTACAAATGAATGTATATGCGCTGCCTTAGCTGCAGCTATTACTTCTTCTATTGTAGCATTTTCTTTTCCGTAGGCTATATTTTCAAATATAGTCCCCTCAAACACCCAGGTATCCTGAAGCACCATGGCATAAGCCCCCCTTAGGGACTTTCGGGTATATTTTCTTATATCCTTTTCATCAACGGCTATAAAGCCTCCGTCCACATCATAAAATCTCATCAATAGATTTATGATCGTGGTCTTTCCGGCACCGGTTGGACCGACTATCGCAATCAGATTTCCTCCGTTTACATGTAATGAAAGGTTATGGATAATTGTCCTTTCGGGCACATATCCGAATTTAACCGCATTGAAATCAACTATTCCTTTAACATCCGTCAATTCGTCAGCATTTTCTATGTCCTGCACCTCTTCGGGCTCATCCAAAAGTTTAAATACTCTTTCAGATGCGGACAATGCCGAATATATTTCACTTACAATATTCGCAATCTCATTGATAGGTCCTGAAAACTTGCGCGAATACAATACAAAAGAAGAAACCGACCCCAGGCTTATTTTCCCGAGCATATATAATATCGAACCACACATTCCCACAAGGCCGAGACCGATATTATTAAAAGCATTTACCGTAGGACCCAACGCACATGATTCATATTCCGAATCATAAAAACCCGATCCTGCCTCTCCGTTTTTAACAACAAACTGATCGGCAACATCATTTTCATAGGAATAACCAAGTATGGTCTTCTGTCCCGTAAACATCTCCTCCACAAAACCATTCATGGAACCATAGGCAGCGCTTCTTCGTCTGAAAAGCGGTTGTGTTACTTTTCGCATATGGATGGTATAAAGAATGGAAGCCGGTATCAGAAGTATTTCCACCAACGCCAGTGACGGTGCAATTATTACCATCATAATAAAAGAACCCGTAACAGTAACAAGGCTTGTCATAATTGCGACCAGGTCCGTAGCGATACATGTGGTAACCACATCAATATCATACGAAACTCTGCTTATAATATCCCCGGTGGCGTTTCTGTCAAAATATCCTACCGGAAGTCTTGTCAGCTTATCAAAAACATCGTTTCTCATTTTTCTTGAAACATAACGGCTTACGGTTGTCATTAAAATATTAATGGCAATGGTAAGCAATGAAGAAGAAATGTACACAATCAGCATCAAAAGAGCATAATGTGTCACTCTTTCAAAATTAACCAGGCCCTTACCTCTTGTCGCTTCATTAATCGCTTCTCCTGCCATATTGGGGCCTAGAAGGGCCAGCACATTACTGGTAAGACAAAGCAGCAAAATAAGAGCTATAAGCAGCTTATAGCTTCCAAGATAAGCCAGTATTCTTTTTAATGCGCCCTTTGTATCCTTGGGCTTATCCTTGACGTTAGATGTAATGGGTGGCATATCTACTCTCCCATCTGAGTATCGTAAATGGCTTTATATTCTTTAGATGAAGCCAGTAATTCATCATGAGTTCCCCTTGCAATGATTCTGCCCTCTTCAAGAACCAGTATTTCATCGCAATGCATAATTGAGCTTATTCTCTGTGCAACTATAAGCTGGGTTGTATTGCCGTAATTGTCATTTATAGACTTTCTGACTTGTGCATCCGTTTTATAGTCAAGTGCCGAAGAAGCATCGTCAAGTATCAGAATTTCAGGTTTTCCGATTAGCGCCCTTGCTATCAGTATACGCTGTTTCTGACCACCGGAAAGATTGGTTCCGAGTTTCGTAACCTCATGGTCAAAGCCATCCGGATATTTTGATATGAATTCATATGCTCCCGCATACTTTGCGGCATTTTCAATATCCTCTTCGCTTACATCCCGACCAAAAATGATATTATCTCTTATTGTACCGGTTAAAATAACATCATTTTGAAATACGGTGCCAAACATTGAATGAAGTTCGTCTTTATCAAAGGTCCGGACATCTCTTCCGTCAATAAATATCCCGCCCTTCGTTGCATCATAAAAACGCATCAAAAGGTTAAAAATCGTAGTTTTCCCGCAGCCTGTAGCTCCGATAATACCAAGAGATCCGCCCTTTTTTATGGAAAAATCTATATCATTAACCGCCAGTTGTCTCTGACCGCCTGTAACAATTTCATCCTCTTTTGCTTTGGCATATCCAAAAGAAACATGTTCAAAAACCACATGACCTGCTCTGTCTGTTTTATTTCCATCTTCTGGCGGAATTACTTCAAGAGACTGCCTTGCATCAACAGCGGTACTGATTCGATTTGCCGAAGCATTTGCTTTTGACATCATCATAAATATTCTGTTAAGACCCATTACGCCAAAAAGAATCATATTAAAATATGTCAAAAACGCCAATATTACACCGGGCTGGGTAACACCCTCGTTGACACGCTTTGCCCCGATATAAACCACAAGTGTAAGTCCGCCGTTTAAGAAAAGCTGCATAACAGGTCCGGGCAGAGACATAACAATACTTGCCTTCATGTCCGTTTTTGTCATTTCTTCATTGGTTGCATAAAATCTTCTTTTTTCGCTTTCTTCTTTGGAAAGGGCCTTTACAACACGAACACCTGTAATGTTTTCACGCATTACTCTGACTATATCGTCCATTTTCTTTTGTACGTTTGAATAAAGAGGGATTCCGCGAAAAGAAATAAAGACAACAAGGGCAATCATTATCGGTACTATAATACAGAGAATCATTGCAAGCCCTGTATCCATAATAAGTGTAAGTGATATGCCACCGATAAGAAGCATGGGTGCTCTTATTCCCATAGTCTGAAACATTCTGACAAAATTCTGAACATTATAGGAATCGGTTGTCATTCTTGATGTCAGAGACGGTAGTCCGAATTCATCAAAAACTTCCCCGGAAAGATTCATAGTCACATTAAAAAGATCTCTTCTGATATCTTTAATAATTTTTGTAGCATTACCGACAGCCCGTCTGTTGGCGAACATATTCGAAAATCTGACAAGAATCGCCAAACCTATCATAATAAATCCCCAAAGCAAAACCAAAGCTATTGACCCCGTAAGAACCACATCATCAATAAGTTTTTCCAAAACATAGGGAATCAAAAGTTCAACGAAAGCTGCCACCGCTTTTATTGTAAATACAAAAAGAAACTGATATTTAATTGTCTTACAGTATCTCAAAATAAAATTCATAAAAGTTATTCTATCACAAAAAATTGCAGCAGGCATCACCTAAGGTGCTGCCTGCTGCCAAAACTGCATAAGCTGTTTATTTTATAAATTCAAAGCCCTTAAAGAGTTTCTGTCCGCCGCCATGATATGTGAAATAAATAGCATGAACGCCATCGGGAATATTCACATCAATGTCAACCTGCTTCCAGATATTATCAGAATGGAAATCAGTCTTGCCCACAGGCTCTTTGTCCCATTCGGTACGAACTTCAATTGTACCTGCTCCGTATCCGTGGAACCAGGTACGAATCTTTTTAACTCCTCTAATATCAAAGAACTTAAAGCCTACACAAGCTCCGTCTCCGAAGTTTGCAATATGTGCATCGCAAACATCTCCGTCTGCTCCGTCCTGAGTTACCTTAACAGCATTGATGTTAGGAAGCTTACACATATTATTTTCAACATATGAATCCTTGCTGTCAGGATAGAACATATTACAAGCGATATGTGCAGGGTAGAAGCCTTCGCCCTTAAGAGGTCCGTCATTCAAACCGCAGCTTGTAACAATTGCCTGCTTAATGTCGCAGGTTCCGCTGATTTCAAGTTTTTCGGCACAAACCTGTCTTGAATACCAGGTGCCGTTGGTGTGTCTATGATAAAATACATACCACTGTCCATCGATTTCGATGATACTGCCGTGGTTATTTGCACAATAAGATGATGCCAGATTTGAAGGCTTATAGGAATCAATTCCAAGATCTCCGTTACTGATAACAACACCACCGTACTTAAAGCCCTTTGTCGGTTCATCGGATACCGCATAAGCAAGTTCATGCATAACCTGTGATGAATAAACGAAAATATATTTGCCGTTCATCTTACGAATTGAAGCAGCTTCAAAATAAGCATGACCTTCAAATCCGCTTCCTTCCGAATATTCACAGCCGGGAACTACAATAACCGGATCTTCGATGATTGTAAGCATATCCTTGTCAAGAACGGTACACATCGCACCATGGCGTGACTTATCTGTGGGACCACAGAAACCGGTGTACAAATATGTCTTGTCACCTTCTGTAAGAACACCGGGGTCAAACTGGGGTTCATCACCTTCTCTTGAGCCGAGTAATGTTCCATCCTGATAATGAACATGTCCATAGAACTGATATCTTCCGGCAGGAGTATCGCATACCGCAACCGAAACATTTCCGCAGTTGGAAAGAACATAATACAAATAATATCTTCCGTCAGGTCCGATTGTAACATCAGGAGCATATAACATTCCGTCACCTTCGGGATTTAAGGGGTCATCCATTACTCCGTAAATAACGCCTTCATATCTCCAGTTACCGGGATTGGAAACGGGAGCAGACCATCCTACATAGTCTCCCATGCAGAAAACGTCTCCGCCGAATTTATCATGAGAACCATAAACATATATTCTGTCACCGAATACATAAGGTTCTCCGTCGGGAACGTATTCCCAGCTGGGAAGATAAGGGTTAAATGCCTGTTTCTTCATAGTGCCGTTTAACATATACTGCAACATGCAGTCACGAAGGAATGACTTAAATTTTGTATTTGTTTCTCTCTTGGAAACAGGGCCTTCGGAGTCGAATTCCATCTCGAATTTGTTTTCTGCAGTATAAGGAACCCATTCCTGCATCGGAGTTTTATCGGCATCTAAGCCGTTAGGATCTCCGCACTTCATGAAATTAGCCCAGTAGTTAGCCATTTTACGAGCCAGGTCAAAATGACGTCCCACAAAAGGTCTTGAACATTTTGCCAGTGTTTCAAAGAAGAACCACAAATCTACCGAATGGAATGTACCGGGATGATCATCACCGGGAATATCGGGATTAAATCTATAGTAGTAGAAGTTGTTCTTTGAACCGTTTCTCTTCATTGCTTCAAAAAGAAGCTTATCGCAAAGTTCAATGCCGCTTAACTGAGCGTATCTGTTTTCACCTGATTTAATCTTTGCTTCGGGATACTCTAAAAATTCGGATGCAGCTGCGCCAAAGATTTCTTCTACTTTCTTTAAGAATTCTTCTTCACTGTCTGCTGTTATTGCATTGAGGAATTCATCCTGGGTATTACCTGCCATTACGGGAACGTCAAGTATTTCGCCCTTAAGTGCCTGCTTTAAAGCATCTCCTTTAACAAACTTTCCGTCATTAACGCCAAAGAGTCTCGGATGTGTCTGAACATACTCATTGTATTTTGCTAAAACAGTCTGACTGTCAATCTTTCTTGCTTCAGCAAGTGATTTAACACCAAGAAGTTCAAAGAAACCTTCGCTCCATTTTTCAGCATCCTCAAGTGTCATGGGATCAGGGAATCCTGCTTCACGATAAGGACTTCCGATAATTCCCGACATAACAATTGCACGCTTGAACAGTCCCTTATTGTCAAGGTTTGTAAGCTGAGCCATAACAGAACCGCCGCCTGCAGACTGTCCGCCGATAGTAATATTTTCGGGGTCACCGCCGAAGGCTTCGATGTTTTCTTTTACCCAACGGGTTGCAGCCTGCTGGTCAAGATAACCAAAGTTAGCAGGTGCATCGGGATTTTCTGCGGTTATTTCTTTGTGCGCCATAAATCCAAAAACATTGAGTCTGTAGTTTACGGTTACAACGATAATGCCGCGTCTTGCAAGACGTTCGCCGTCAAATTCCATTTCAGAAGGATATCCCCACTGAAGTCCACCGCCAAAATACCATACAAAAACAGGAAGTTTTTCATCAACGGCATTTGCCGGAGTCCAAATATTTAAATAAAGGTTGTCTTCGTCAATCTTTACATCCTTATCAACGTGCCATTCACGACAGTAAATATCGGTTCCCATTGCAGGTCTGTCCTGAACCGAAATAGGTCCGAATTCAAAGGCATTCAGAACACCGTCCCAGGCCTTTGGCGGCTGAGGAGCACGCCATCTGTTTTCGCCTACAGGAGGTGCGGCAAACGGAATACCTTTAAAGCTTGTAATTCTCGGATCTGCTGCAGGCAAACCGCGAACTACACCGTATTTTGTAGTAACCTCTCTTAACATTATAATTCCCTCGCTTTACATTATTATTTTGCAATTTAGTAAATCGTTATACATTCAGTATAATCAAGCAATTTTCAGGAAACTAACTAAAAATTGCTATTCTGTTTACCATGTTTGGCGCGACCTTGCATGAACGGGTTGAAAGACTACCTAAAATCTCTTCAAGGCCAATTTTTAAATTCAATCACGCCAGCCCCTTAGGGCACGGTTTTCCTATGCGTCTTCTATAGGCAAAATACAACTCTTCTGTAGCCAATGCCATTTTGGTAACGGCAAAGTCTTCTCCTTCAGGATATATATACCAGGTGTCCTTAAGAGTATTTAAATCAACGCAATCGCCGTATTTCCCAAGATACTCATACTCAATATGGCATGAATATAAGGAATCGACAGGTTTAATCATTTCAAAGGGATCGCCGTCAAAATCAATACCTTTTACCTTAAAGCCGTCCATATTGTGAATCATTGTACCGTTACCAAGGCGAATGAACTTCCTGGCATTCGGAAGTGAATCCACATGAACCTTAAGCTCTCCCGAATTGTAGGTACCCGCCTCCACTTCTTTTTTAACATTCTCACGTTCCCACTCATACCATTCAGGAATATGTGAAAATTCGGTTTTGCCATCCAAAGCTTCCAACTCATTTAATTCACTTAAATTCCATTCTTTAGCGCAGGCTTTGCAAAAGAGACGGGTTCCTTTAGATGCCATTTTAAACTCAGTCGTACAGGACGGACATTGATACAAGACTTTATGTAAACCTTCTGCTCTGCCTTCATATGTAACTCGAATACTCTTTTCTTTTTGCCAGGCGAATTCATCATATTGGAAGGCTTCCACTAATTTCTCATTTATTTCTTCGTAGGAAAGTTTTTCCAAATCCTCGGCCGTAAAAAGACAGGTCATCTCTGCTTCCGTATTTTTAACACCTCTGAAATGCAGATTCCAAAACGGAGAATCTACGTGATGACCGTGACAGATAAAGGTGACTACCGGAACCTTCAGGAACTTACAGAGTTTTCCAAGCGACTGCGGTAATACCGCCGTAGTTCCGCAAAGCGAATATCTGGCTTCCGGATAAATCATGGCAATATCGCCGTTTTCAACGGTTCTTTTAAGCTGCTTAATAAGCGTTATATCATTGGTAAATTTTCTTTTGCATATACATCCCACAGCCCTAAGCAACCATTCACGTCCGATAAATCCGTCAATTGCCACAACATAATTGGCTCTATTAGGATAAATGGCTTTCGTGGCAACCTTAAAATCCAGAAAAGCATTATGATTACAAAGCATTACAAACGGCGGTTTAATTCCTTCCATATTAACCTTCTTTATTTGTGCCCGGTGCTTTCTTACATCGGGAGCAGAAAGAAGGTATGTCACCGGACGTAAAAACCATTTTGTACGAACAGGCGGTTTCTGCATATCAAATCGTTTGGGTTCTTTTTTCATAGCGTCAGACTCTCCTATGTTGATAAATATATTATACATATATTGCTTAAAATGGGGAAAAAAATCCCCGCCACACTAACGTGACGGGGATAAATCATTTAATCGTATGTTAAATTACTGAACTCCGTAAAGAATCTGAACAAGTTCGGAATCCTTATCAAGAATCAAGGTCTTGTTGTCACCTCTAAGGGATTCCTTAATCGCATCAAGGCTTCTTAAATAGTTATAAAAATCAGCCTTCTCTTCGTTGTTGTATGCATCGGAAAGAATCTGCATATATGCAGCTTCACCGTCTGCGATAATCTGCTCTGCTTCTTTATTGGCATTTGCGAGAGTAATTGAAACCTCCTTATCGGTTTCATTCTTTATCTTCTGAGCTTGAGCATCACCCTGCGCTTTATATCCTGCGGCAATGTTCTGACGTTCGGAAATCATTCTTTCGTAAACGGCTTCCTTGTTGTCTTCAGGAAGATCAAGCGCTTTAATCTCTGCAGTAAGAATAGTAATTCCGTATTCCTTAATATCGGAATTGGATTCTGCAGTGATGATAGAAGTAAGTGTCTCTCCACGTGCTGCAATAACTTCATCCTGAGTCATTGAAGAAATAATATTCTTTGTAGCATTATAAACAGCCGCATCTATACGTTCTTCAGCTCTTGCGGGAACAGCACCTAGGGTCTGATAATATTTAGCTTCATCGGTTACCTGCCAGATAACATAGTCATCGGCAATCATAGTCTTCTTATCCTTAGTAATAACATCAGAAGTAGGAATATCATAAATACGACTTCCGGTATAAACTTCCTGAGTACTCTGAACAAAAGGAATCTTTACATGTAAACCGGGCTGTGTTTCTATCTTGTCAATCTTTCCGAAATTGGTAACAATGGCTGAGGTTTTATAATCTACAGTATAGAAAAATCCGTTTGATACCACTACCAGTAAGAACAATACTATTACGGCAATAATTGCGCCTTTAACTGTTTTTCCCATATTTGCGCACCTCCTAATTAGATTCTTCAACTGTAGTAGTTGAAAAGCTTTCCAAAGGTAACATTGTATTGGTACTTCCATCGGTAATGATTACCTTGAGGTTAGGAAGCAAATCTTCCATTGTTTCATAGAAAAGACGCTTCTTGGTAATAAGAGGATACTTGCTGTATTCTTCATACATCTTATTAAAACGGGCCACCTGACCTTCTGCATCCGCAATACGAGCTTCTTTTGAAGCGGTTGCATCCTGAATAATCTTATCGGCAGAAGCTTCTGCCTGAGGAATCTGCTCGTTCTGATATTTAAGAGCATTGTTCTTTGCAGTATCAGCTCCCTGCTTAGCAGTTTCAACGGCTTTAAATTCCTGAATGATTTCTGCTGTAGGAGGTTCTGAGTCCTGAATAGTAATATTTACTACGGAAAGACCGATATTGTCCGCAGTAAGTTCCTTGATCATATCTGCTTTGACATCTGCCTGAATCTGACCCTTTGCCGTTGTCATAGCTTCATCAACCGTATAGTTAACAACGGTGGAACGAATGCTTGAAAGTGCAATGTTCTTAAGTACTTCTTCAGGGTTGTTTGAGTGGTACAAATATGCAACCGGATCGGAAACTCTGTATTCAAGATAGAAATCAATATTAAGCAAGTTAAAATCCTTGGTAATCATGATTCCGTTGGTTGAATCTTCAATATTCTGTCCGTTTCCCGCTATTGAATAGCCTATTCCTGTACCATGAGTTGTAATATCTACCTTTGTAACCTGCTGAACAATAGGAATCTTAAAATACAGTCCTGCGGATTTGGTGGAAATAACTTCGCCAAACATTGTTACAACTGCATTTTCCTGTTCGTTTACGCGGTAAAAACTTCCGCCCACAAGAATAACAAGGATAAGCAATACAACAACAACTTTAATAAGGTTGCCAATCTTTTTAGATTTATCGTAATCCATTTTCTTTTCTCCTTTTTAATTTTTCCAAAAACATATTACAAAAAAAAATAAAAAAATAACAGAGTTTCATGAACTGTTTAAGATTTTTTTAAGTATTGGTTTCTTTTTCGATTATAATTTTCCTCACCGTAAGCCTATATTTCTATAACCATTCCTGTAGAAAATGCGACAATTCTTTCACCCATTTCTTCCGAAAGCCATTTAAATGCCACCTCTCCCGTACAGTGTCCCGAATAAAATACTGCTTCACTGCTGTTGGTAAGTTGCCAGGCTACTGCCTTAACTTCTTTTTCACTAAATCCGCTGGTTGAAGTCCCAAGGGCTCCCATCATATGAAAACCGCCAAAGAACGCCTTGATTTTCCTGCCCGGAAATACCTTTTTAACTTCTTCAATAATATTTTCGACCCCACCATGTGAGCAACTGTTAAAAAGAACAAGACCGTCTTTTGTATCAAAAACGACCGTCTGCTCATGTTTAAACTCATCAACCGTAGTTTTCCCATCGGACACCGCATACATATGGGCATGTTCACCTCGCGAGGCAAGTCCCGCTGTTGTATGCGGAAGGATATATATTCCGTTACCAAAATCTCTGTATCCATCCACATATTCAAATCTATCTGCATATGTTTCAAGAATCTCCTGCGGAATACCGATATACTTTTTAACCGGACCCAGAATCTTATAATAATATTTCTCCGATGCAGCTCTTTGAAGATATATCTTAGCTGACTTATTTACTTCAAAAAACTCTTTGTAGCCTCCCGAATGATCATAATGCGCGTGGGACAAAAATCCCCCTTCCACGTCAGCGAGGTTCACCCCCATTTCAGATGCATTCTCCGCGAATAAACCGCTGGAGCCTGTATCAACAAGATACTTTTTCCCATTGTATTCAACGAGTATTGAAAGACCATGTTCACATCCAAGATTATTAATCGCACTGTTTTCAACCAAAATTGTTACCAACATTATTATTCACCCTATCTGTCTTAACTAATCGCTATTATACACACAAAAAACACTTTTTACGCCACAAATAAGCAAAAAGTGTTACAGATCAAAAAATAATGGCAATCCCCAAGCTTGGGATTGCCATTTTCTTTGATTCACGTTATATGTTTCTATATTTTATATCGTTTAAGAGACTCTATAATCAAACGTTATTCGGCAAGATGGCCTTTAGCCTTTATAACCTCAATAACACTGTCTACATATTTTTCACAAATCTCATCGGAACCGGCTTCAACCATTACACGGATTAAAGGTTCTGTTCCGCTTTCTCTTACAAGAATACGTCCGTCTGCTCCAAGTTCTTCTGCCACCCCGGCAACAGCTGCCTGAACATCCGGGTCGTTCTGAGCCTCAGGCTTACTCTTTACTCGAACGTTTTTAAGAACCTGCGGATAAAATACTACAGGTGCTGCCAGTTCGCTCATTTTCTTTTTCTTGGCAAGCATTACTTCCATCATTTTTATGCTGGTAAGTATACCATCGCCGGTTGTGGCATATTTTGTAAAAATGATATGTCCGCTCTGTTCACCACCGATTCTGTTTCCGGTCTGAACCATGTTTTCATATACATATTTGTCACCGACCTTTGTCTTATCGTAGTCGATTCCAACCTTGTCAAGGGCCTTATACAATCCAAAGTTGCTCATTACAGTGGTAACAACCTTATTGTTTTCAAGAATTCCGCGTTCTTTCATATAAAGACCGTATATGTAAATGATGTGATCTCCGGTAAGTACATTACCCTTCTCATCCACGCATAAACATCTGTCGGCATCACCGTCAAAAGCAAAACCTACATCAAGGCCGTTATCTACGACAAACTTCTGCAGATGTTCAATATGAGTACTTCCGCAGTCTGTATTAATATTATAACCGTCAGGCTCAGCATTAATAACAAAAGTCTTTGCGCCAAGAGCATCGAATACCCCTTTAGCAATTGACCATGAAGCACCGTTTGCAGCATCAATGCCTACTTTTACATCTTTAAAGCTGTATTTTGAAAGAGAAATAATATATCCGATATAACGATTGCGTCCGGATACATAGTCAACTGTACATCCTACCTCTCTTGTCGCTACCGGAATATCTATCTTGCCGTCAATATATTCTTCTACCTCAAGGATAGTTTCTTCGGGCATCTTCTCTCCGTCCCCGTTAAATAACTTAATTCCGTTATCATAGTAAGGGTTATGAGATGCACTTATCATAATACCGCAATCGAAGTCGTCTACCTTTGTGATATATGCAACGGAAGGAGTTGTTGTAACATGCATAATATAAGCATCTGCTCCAGAAGCCATGAGCCCTGTACAAAGTGCGTACTCAAACATATATGATGACCGTCTTGTATCTTTTCCGATTACAATTTTGGCTTTTTTGCCTAGTCTTTCACCATAATACCAGCCAAGAAAACGTCCGATTTTTATGGCATGTTCATATGTCAAATTCTTATTGGCTTCACCTCTGAAGCCATCAGTTCCGAAATATTTTCCCATTGTCAGTTCTCCTTCTTGGTAATTACGGTTCCATCGTTTTTATGTATACTGTTTTCGGGTATTACGCCTCTTACACAGCTTGTAGGGTAAACATTAGAATGTCTGCCGATTACTGTTCCGGGATTTAATACACTGTTGCATCCGACTTCAACGTAATCACCAAGCATAGCGCCGAATTTCTTTATACCTGTTTCAATATGTTCATCCCTGTTATGAACCACAACAAGCTTCTTGTCTGATTTAACATTGGAGGTAATGGAGCCTGCGCCCATATGTGAATAATACCCCAGTATGGAATCTCCCACATAATTGTAATGAGGTGTCTGCACATGGTCAAAAAGAATAACATTCTTAAGTTCGCATGAGTTGCCTACCACACAATCAGCACCGACAAGCGCCGAGCCTCTTATGAACGCACAATGTCTGACCTCAGTTCCCGGACCTATAATACAGGGTTCTCCGATATAAGCAGTAGGAAAAACCTTTGCAGTTTTATGAACCCAGACATTGGGTGAAACCTCATCATATTCTTCGCCAAGGTTCGGTCCGATTTCCAAAATCAAATCCTTAATACCTTTGAGGGCCTCCCAAGGGTATATAAACTTCGATAAATATTCTTTGGCCAGAGTATGATCCAAATCATACAAATCTTTTATTGTATACATTTGTTTTCTCCGTCTTGATTAATTTTTTGTGCTTGTCAGGTCGACAAGTATAGATATTTTACCACCTTAAGCCACAATATGCAAAAAGAACACAAGCTCTCGGATGATTTGTATACCTCGATTTTTACTGTTCACTTATTCCAAATTGAACATATTATAGTGAGCATTTGACTCATCATCATGAGCGCCTATCATAAACTGCGCATATGCCATAATAACCGTATCATAATTACCAAGTTCCACTTCTTCGCGCACACTTCTCCAGAAATTACGCATAACAATAAGTTTCATGTCCTGTATTCCAAGAGCGAGGAACGGAGCCATCGGGGTTTCGTATGAATCACCGAGAATCAGCACGTTGCCATAGTCTGCATAATTGTTATGAACGGTATGTCCGTTATATGCATCATAGGAATAATGCCATGAAGGACAGTCATAATAATCCAAATCGCTGTAATAAACTGATTTATCAATAAAAATATCAAAAGAACCGTCTGCTACAGGTACCCCGTCTTCACTGTACACGCTGAAACTTGTGTCAAAAGTCGGTTCCACCGTTGTGTAGTCGTCCAAACCAACGTAAGTATCCGCCACAAGCCAGCCCTGTTCTCCAAGCCAGCTGTTTTCATAAAACTGACAATAATAATTATCTTCGTTGTATATCTGAGTATCTATATTGTATCCGCCGCTTTCGTTAAGCTTTTCAGCCACTTTGCTCGCTGCCCAGAAGGCTGCCGGAACCGTCCAATGATGGTCGGTTCTATAAAACATTTGCTGAGAATCAAGACCTTCCTCAGCAATTTTATCTCTCAGATCAAGATAATCTATTCCGGCCTCCCCGATACGTTCGAGGAAAAGATCCGCATTTCTGTTGATGTAGGATTCTGCTCCAAATTCCTTTGAGTAAAAGCTGTCGTCAATATATTTGGTCGATTCACTCACATATAAAAGCCTGATTCCTTTCTCATCAAGGAATTCCTTAAAAGAAATCATCTGGGCGACTTCGTAGTCGGTTGTTGTTCGGTTGTACTGTCCGACAATATATCCGTCCCTCGTAATGCTCATACCATACTGATTGTCGTAGTAGCTTCTTGTGCCCATAGCCTTAAGAAAAGCACCGTTTAATCTTACCATACCGGTTCTGTAAGGAAGTGATCCCAAGGCATTGTCTTCTACAATCGAAAGTTCCTCCGATACGGTATCATTTTTCTTTTGATTTCCCAAAGCCCCGGCACCGAAGGGTTCGCTTTGAGCGGTAATCACTGTCTGAACAAGATCGCTGAACTGGAGGTATGATTTCTGTCCCACAGCAGTTATACAAATAAATGCTATAAAGATGGTAGCCAACACTTTGTTTCTCATCTCACACCCCTCCTAAAAATTACCGTAAAGGAAAGGACTGTGCTGGCCGCAAATAACAAAAGTTACCGCCAAAATAAATGCTACCAGAATAAATACTCCTGAAATAACATCATATATCCTTTGCGCTTTAACATTTTTTTCACATTTTTCTTTTGCAAATTCAGCTATCGGTGTAGCAAAAATTATTGCCAGTATAATAAACGCCCCGTAGTCCTTGAGCAAAAACCACGCCCGCAATGCAGGTATCGTTTCATGTTTAAATATAACCATGTCCTTAATGTAGCGAAGTCCTGCTTTAAGTCCCGAGGACCTGAATAATACCCACTGGAAATTGATAAAAAGCAAAACAAAAATTCTGTATATATTCCCGGTTATTTTAGATTTAAAACGACTCGGAAACCTGAAACCTTTTTCTATGGAAATAACAACAAAATATCCAAGTCCCCAGGCAATAAACGACAAACCGGTTCCATGCCAGAGTCCTGTCAGAAACCATACAACGAACAGATTTATGTAAACCCGATAGGGCTTTACTCTGGAACCGCCCATCGGAATATATACATAGTCTTTAAACCAACTTCCAAGTGATATATGCCATCTTCTCCAGAATTCCGAAACCGACTTTGTACAGTATGGAAAGTTGAAGTTAGGTTCACACTCTATTCCGAGCATATTACCTATGCCGATAGCCATATCTGAATATCCGCTGAAATCGTAGTAAAGCTGTAAGCTAAAGCAAACGGAACCAAGCCATGCAAGCCCCGTTGACATCACCAAAGTAGAATCAAATATTTCCGATACAATTTTACTTAATACGTCAGCCAAAACAATTTTCTTGGCAAAGCCCGCCATGAATCTTGTTACACCGGTGGCAAGAAGCGTTCCGGAAAAGTCACGTTCATTGGCGAAGCTGTTATATCTCTGAATTGGTCCTGACTCGATTTGTGCAAAAAATGACAGGTAATTTGCCGCATCTATAAAAGAAACCGACTCTATTTTCTTTCTGTAAACATCTGCAATGAAAGAAATCGCTTTAAAAGTAAAAAATGATATTCCAAGTGGGATAAGAATAATTCCTGTTTCATAAGAAGTGTCAAAAATTCTGTTTGAAAGAGGCAAAATGAAATCTATACACTTATATCCAACCAGTACACCAACATCGCATATGATACCGAGTATCAGAAAAATCCTGGCAAGAATGGCATTTCTGTCTCTGAATGTCTGAATCAATATTGCAAGAAAAATATTGAGCAACGTCATTACACAAAGCAACAGCATATATGCCGGAGAGCCGAAAGAATAAAACAGTAAGCTGAATAACAAGAGAACAATCTTTCTTATTTCAGGCTTACATACATAATATAAAACTAGAAGAATCGGTAAAAAAACGAAAAGAAAACTAAAACTTGTAAACTGCATAGTATCATCCTATTTTTGATATTGAAAACATTCTATATAACTTTATTATTCTCACCGAATATTCCAAAACACGCCCCTAGAATAAATGGCAACGAAGCAATTATCGGAAGCATATATCTTATATGTGCACCAACCGGTGATGCCATACAGATTAAAACAACCAGGCACATCGGTGCTAAAATAATCAGGGCTGCCATGTCTTTTCTTTTTACTGCAATCGATATACCCAGAAAAAGAAGCCATGTGTATGCTCCGGTGTGATAAAAAAGTCTTAAAAACGGCATTTCCGACATATATACTACCACATTTGTAAGGCTGTTTCTAATGCCCTTTGTCGATTCGGAATGTTTAAGACTGAGCCAGGTTTCGGCCATTTCATCAACAAATACTATTCTCATCCATCCGATACCCTCAGCTTTTCCGAAGCCCTGTTCCGTAGGATAATAGTATTCCCTGAAGGGATCAAAGTAGCCGTAAACATGATTTATAAAAGCATCCAAATACACGCCGGGGTGTCTTAAGCCCATTTTAGCCCATACTTTAAGATACTCAGCAATTTGCTTCTTAGAGGGGTTATCTGTAAACAGAGTTTTAACCGGATCGGAAATATCCTCATTGTAAACTTCTCCGAGAAGTTCTATGTTTCCACCGGAATATTTGCCGTATATATCCTCTAAAACCGCTTTTTCATCCGCCTTTATATCCGAATATTCTCTGATATACCTTGCCGTCTGCTGAATCGGAATCGATAATGCCTCCGCAGGAGACCCCTTCACAAGATCATATTTCATCGAAAAAATTGCATTAATGACAAAATAAATAAAAAGACTTAATACAACAGCTCCGGCAAAAGAAACCTTTGTTTTATCATAAAAGGCCTCTTTTAAAGCCGCCTTTCTTTTTCCGTATGCAAAAAGTCCCGCCACAAGAAAAACAATCACGACAAATTTGCCTTCGTTTCTGGTTAACAGCATTCCAACCATGCCGGCAGCCAGCAAAAAAAATGTCCGCAACCTCAGACCGTCTTTGCCTGAAATATCATCTTTGTTTTTCGTCACAATATAAATATCCATGCAAACAGCTAAAACAAGCAAAAATGAAACATAATAAAGCGTGTCCTTTACCATACAGATTCCCCAAATGGGAAACAGCGGAAATACAAGATAAAAAGCTGCCGTAAGCAGAATAAATGACGAATTATTCTTATGCTTTACAAAAGAATTTACCACATAAATAAAAACAAGATCCTGATATATAAACTGAAAGCAGACATAAAGAAACAGTCCGGCACCTGCACTTCCAAATATTTTTAAGCCGATTTTTATGAAAACAGTAAACAAAATCGTAGAAGCAACCGGATAATGCGTAGACAGCGGAACCACATCAAGCCCCTGCATTAATTGATATAAGGCATCAGGTTCAAGGTTTCCGGGGAAAAATGCAAAAATCCAAAGTGAATCTATTAGAATTAAAAGAGCCGAAAACAGAATCAAAAAAGACTTTTTATAGACAAATGATATTACCGGCAATTTGAATTTGTGAAATACAAATCGTTCAAACACAAAAGAAATAAAAACAATACCGCCAAAAATCACGACAAAAAAAAGAACTGATTTTAGGATTTCTCCCACATTGTTTGAGAAAAGCAGTTGTCCCGAGTTTGTCAGTCTGTAGCTTCTGCCTACTGTTGCAAACAAAGCCAGTAAAACCGACAATTTCCATCTTGTTTTTAATATTTCTTTGATTTGACTCATCCAATTACCTCTTAAAATTCATGGTGTGGACCACATTTACCAGCCGGGTTTTGTATCCGGGCAATGCATATCAATTAAGGCTGCTCTGTATTCCACAAAGCAGCCGCATATATTACAGGTTCCAAGGTTTAAATTCTTACAATCAACGCAAATTTGAAGTCTTCTCACGTATTCTTCATCAGAAACCTTGTCTTCCTTTGGCATCAGTTCCACTCTTTTTCGAACCGATTCCAATATTCCGAATTGATCTATTTTTTCAATAATACATTTTTTACAAATGATCTGATTATCGGGTGTCATTTGTTCACTATCCGTTTCCGCTTCAATTTATCAGGTCTTCACCCGATGACTCTCTTATCTGAGAGTTACTTCAACTACGCTGCAGGCAGGAATTTTCATGCAGACTTTGTTGCCTTCAAGCTTTGCATCAAGAGCTTTGATAACAACATTTTCAGGCTGTTCAAAAGTATTGTGCGCATGAACCTCTTCCGAAAGGATTCGTGCGGATATTTCTTTTGCATCAAAATCAAATATATCACAGGAAATCTGCGCATCGTCGGTAAGGGAACAGTTTGCAACAGTTAATGTAAGAACTCCGTCCTTAACGGAAGCCGAACTTGAAATCATGGGAGTGTCCTTACCTTCAACCATATTCTCATTGTCCGAATGACAGTATACACACTCACCTTCCTGATGCTCTTTAAACAGATCAAAAACATGATAGGTAGGTGTCTTTATCATCTTCTCGCCTTCTGTCAGCACTACAGCCTGAAGAACGTTACAAACCTGGGCTATGTTTGCCATCTTAAGTCTCTTGGAGTGACGGTTAAAGATATTAAGCGAAATGGCTGCAACCAAAGCGTCACGCATAGTATTCTGCTGATATAAGAAACCGGGATTAGTTCCTTCTTCTACATCAAACCAGGTTCCCCATTCATCAAGAACCAAAGCCACTTCTCCCTCAGGATCGTAGCGGTTCATTATTTCAGAATGGCGGGTCAGCAAAGTCTCCGTAAAGTTTACTGTAGATAACAGAGTATAATAATCATTTTCATCAAACTTTGTAGCCGAACCTTTATTATTCCATTCCGGAACGGAATAATAATGAATTCCTATACCGTTTGCCTGCCATGCGCCATTATGTTTAAGACTCTTCATAAGAGTTTCTGTCCACTCGTAGTCAGCTCCGTTTGCTCCGCAGGCAACCTTGAATAATTTATTGTCGCCGTAATTTTTGCAGAAAGAAGCATACTGTCTGTATACATTTGAGTAGAAATCAGGAGACATGTTTCCACCGCATCCCCAGTTTTCATTTCCTACTCCAAGATATTTAAGTTTCCAGGGCTTATCTTTACCGTTAGCCTTTCTAAGATCGGCCATGGGTGACATTCCGTCAAAGGTCATATATTCAACCCACTCGGAAAGTTCTCGAACAGTACCGCTGCCAACATTTCCCGAAATATAGGGTTCACAGCCCACAAGCTCGCAAAGCTCCATAAATTCATGGGTACCGAAGCTGTTATCCTCAACTACTCCGCCCCAGTTTGTATTAATCATTTTCTTTCTGCCGGATTTGTCTCCGATACCGTCCTTCCAATGATATTCATCGGCAAAGCATCCGCCGGGCCATCTTAAAACAGGCATCTTAATATTCTTAAAGGCTTCAACCATATCCTTTCTGATACCGTGAATGTTAGGTATTTCAGAATCCTCGCCTACATATATTCCGTTGTAAATGCATCTTCCGAGATGTTCTGAAAAGTGGCCATAGAGTTCACGATTAATATGGCCGATTTTATCGCCTGCGTTAACAAGCATTTTTATGTTTTTCATGGATAATCCTCCGATTTATATGCTGTTCTTTATTATACTTGCAAATTGAAATATTTACTATACAATACGCAATAATTTTATCCCCGCGCTAAAAGCCTTGTTCTTTATGTTTATGCGCTGCTCGCCGTCAATAGGTCTTCCGGTTACTTCAACTGGAATCCATCCGATAGAATCCTCTATGTAATGAGTAAAATCAAACGGTGATTCGAACTTTATTTCGATATAATTCCTAATATGTCCTTCCGCATCCGCACTGATCCCACGTGATATATGTATAATCATCAAGGCGATAATCCATCTAAGAATAATGAACCATTCCATCAGGACCGCCCCAATAAAATTTAGTTAACATTATTGCCTCCGTCCCTGGGAATCATCCTCTTTTTAATTCTTTAAAGGATTTTCCATAATATTTTTTCAGCAATCGCTGTGTTTGACGTTCACATACACCTATTTTATCAGACAGCTCAGTAAGTGTCATATTATTATCGCCTTCGATAAAAGCTTGTTCTATTAACAAAAAACGGCTATCATTTATATTCACATTTTCATATGAATATTCAAAGCTGTTTGGTAAATATAAGCGAGTAACATTTACCAGTAGCTGCAATATTATTCCTTCAATAGCATTTTCCCAACCAATTCTTTTCTCTGAATCTTCTTTAATAATTTGCTCAAAATATGATTTTAGTTTTTTGACTCTTCCAAAATAAAATGTTGTATTCATAAATGTGGTTACGAGAGAATTCTTACTCTTTTTATCACTTCCAAGTAAATATATATATATTTCTTGTAGTGGGGTTTCCTTACTTGTGTTTTGTTGATGATAAAAATCCGGACCCGTCACGAAAAACACGCCCGGTACTAATTTATATTCTTTTGTTTCAGTTATAAGGCGCCCCTCTCCACCAACAATATAATGTAACTCATAACTGTTAGCAGAATGTCGATGTCCCTTTATATCAGAATTAAAAATTCCCAATCCATATTGTATAACCTTAAATTCATAATCATTCCAAGTTATTTTTATCATTCCATTATCCCTCTTCAAACATTTTACACGACATTATTTGTGCGTAAATGTCGTGTAAAAATCGTAACTCATGGGTATAGTTAAGTCAACTACTTATGAAAGGAACTGAAAAAACTATGGATACAAAGGATTATCTAAAATTAATTGATTCAGTAAATGAGAACGGTGTTTATAAGGCAAATTGGTCTTCTCTTTCCGGTCACAAAACTCCGGAGTGGTATTACACTGGGAAATTTGGTATTTTTATCCACTGGGGTTTATACAGCGTTCCTGCCTATTTAAGCGAATGGTACCCAAGACAAATGTATAATCCCAGCGCCAAAGAATATGATTATCATATAAAAACATTCGGAAATCATAAGGATTTTGGATATAAAGATTTTATTCCTATGTTTACAGCTGATAAATTTGATGCCCAAAACTGGGCTGCTTTATTTAAAAAAGCAGGAGCTAAATTTGTAGTGCCTGTATGTGAGCATCATGATGGTTTTGCAATGTATGGCACGGAATTTAACCGATGGAATTCCCAAAATATGGGGCCAAAAAGAAATATTGCACTTGAGATAAAGGAAGCTGTTGAAGCAAACGATATGGTGTTTTGTGCGTCATCCCATCGAGCAGAGCATTACTTCTTCATGAATATGGGCCGCACTATTGAAAGTGATGTAAACGACGAAGCTTATCGTGATTTTTACGGTCCGGCATATTACTGTCCTGAACTGGATGGTGATACAATACACCAAACTTGTGGTGATACATTTAGTGTTGCACCCACTACAGAATGGCTTGAAGACTGGCTTGTAAGGACCTGTGAACTTATCGATAAATATCAGCCTAAAATATTATATTTTGACTGGTGGATACATCATCAAAGTTTTAAACCATACTTAAAAAAATTATGTGCCTACTATTACAACAGAGCCAATGAATGGAATATTGACGTTACCATCAATTACAAGCACGAAGCATTTCTACCAAGCGTTGCCACCTTTGATGTGGAGCGTGGTGCACTTGATGGAATATCACCTATCCCATGGCAAACAGATACTGCAATTGGAATAAATTCCTGGGGATACACAAAAGATAATAAGTTTAAGTCTGCGAGGCGAATTATAGAAGATTTAATAGATGTTGTAAGCAAAAATGGAATGTTGCTACTAAACATCGGACCCAAACCTGATGGAACTATAACTGAAGAAGAAACTACTGTACTTCTCAATATAGGAGAATGGTTATCTACTAACGGTGAAGGAATATATGGAACCAATCCCTGGAAAATCTTTGGTGAAGGAATGGCAAACTGTTCTGGAGGATATTTTAATGAATATCAGGAAATGAATTATTCTATTAATGACTTCAGATTTACATACAAAAATGGATTTTTATATGCGTTTTGTCTAAAGCCAAGTGGAAGAGAATATACAATCAAATCCCTCTGTTTAAAGGGTGATCATGATTTTCTTATAGAGAATGTATCTGTTCTTGGTAAAAACACAATAATAGAAACAAAGCGAACAAATGTTGGTTTAGAAATAGAACTCGAAAAAGATACAACAAACCAATTACCTATCTGTTTTAAAGTAGAATTATCGTAATTCTCTGAGAATATTATCTGAAAAAACTCCCCAAAACTATTACAGTTTTGGGGACGGGTTCAGAAGATGACATTATGCCTTCGTCATGAATCCCGCTAATGCTGTCTCCACAACAGAATTTAAAGATATCTTATGTTCTGTCGCATATATAGCCGCATTTTTATGAAGTTCGGGAGAAATTCTTATATTAAATGTCCCCTTATATGCTTTCTCCGGTTCTGTCCCACGCTCAGCACATAGCTGCAAATAGTCATCAACGGCCATATGAAAATCTTTTATCAACTCTTTAGCATTCTCACCTTCATATGAAATCAATGACCTAATTCCTTGGACTTTTCCATAGAAAATACTATCTGCCTCGGAAAACTCTATATTCCCAACATATCCTTTATATTCTATAGTATTACTCATTCCAAAAGCCCTCCTGCTCTATTATGTTATGCAAATCTTTTATAACATATTCTTTAAGTTCTTTCTGAGGATATGGTCTATGCAATAATATATCTGCGTGACCATCCATCACGAATCTAACACGAGATCCACTAGTCTTGCCTTTGTTATCTTGTTCATATCCGTAGTGTTCCAAAAGAGTGGTTGCATCAGAAAACGTAATATCTTTTCCATATACCTTTAGTTTTTGCTCTATTACTTTCCAGCGCGCCATTAACTTTCCTCCTAATAATACAATATATTCAATTCATTTTGCAACTATTTTTGATACCACCGTCAGTGATTAGTTATCTTCCTTTTCTATGCATAACTCGTATTGCTCACATAATTTCAAAATATCACGAATATCTTCCATATGTTTGTCAAGATAATCATCTGCTGCAC
>JAKSRT010000026.1 GCA_024403485.1 Lachnospiraceae bacterium | reverse complement strand
GAAGCTCGTCGGGCTCATAACCCGAAGGTCATAGGTTCAAATCCTATTCCCGCTATTTCTTAATAATATGCCCAGATAGCTCAGTTGGTAGAGCAGAGGACTGAAAATCCTCGTGTCACTGGTTCGATTCCGGTTCTGGGCACGAAAAAAGACCTTGAATTATTTCAAGGTCTTTTTCATTTCATTAGTTTTGATTTTCTTTTTAACATATATATTCTGTTTAGAGGTTAGTATGAAGATCCTTATTGTAAGTGATACTCACGGAGATAACAGTAATTTTTATAAGGTATTGAAATCAGTCGGAAAGATCGATTATTTAATTCATGCAGGGGATATTCAGGGTTCTTCTAATGAAATTATTAATGCAGCCGACTGTCCTTCTTATATGGTATCAGGCAATAACGACTTTTCCTTTTCATTAAATAAGCAGGAACTATTTTCTATCAGTGGTAATACCTTTTTGCTTGTTCATGGCCACAAAGAAGGTGTTTACTTTGGAACAGATCGCTTAGTTTATAAAGCGGCCGAACTTGGTGCAAACATTGTTGTTTATGGTCATACGCATATTCCACGTGTTCAATATGATGAAGAATATAAAATTTGGATTGTAAATCCGGGAAGTCTCACCTATCCAAGACAGGCAGGACATAAACCCAGCTATATTATCCTTGATATTAATCAGGAGGGAACTTTGGAATTTAATATATATTATCTTTCCTAAATACTTAATCCTTCTGTTCCGTTTGTATATTCGGATATATCGTATTTTGAGTCGGAATAATCTGTTTCATCTTTTTTTCTTTCGTTATATATTGCGCAGATAAGTTCATTATCATATGGCATTTTTAAAAATAACTCTTTAAAAATTTCTTTTCTTTCTTCTTCGGGATATTCTCCTGCATCTAACTTTTTAAGATTACTTGTTACAAAGCTTACTACTGTATTATCAACATAGAAAACACGAGCACCGTTTGCAAATAAATCTCTTACCAATAATAGATATATTTCTTCTATGTCATCGCGAATGTTCTGGATTATGGAACCGATATTAATTGTCGAATACAAGTATTGCTTCTGCTGAGGAGCTAACGCGACATTATTTATCATATTTTCGTTATGAGCATCAATCGCATATGAAGCAATTAAGCCTGAGATACCAAAAAACGGCATTCCGCTCATGGAATTTGCTCTGTTGACTGCATAATTGTAATTTGCATCATAAATATCATTAATTGCTTTCTCAAATCCGTCGAAGTAATCCGATAAATGAGAACTCTGAGCCCATATATAATCAAATACGGACTGGAATGTAATGTTTTTTACACCATAAGCAGCATAATAATGGCAGCATATGGAGGACATAAGCATATAAGGCTGTCTTAAGGCATCAATAACTCTGTCATTATAAAAAGAATCAAAATCATGTATGCACAATGAATTCAATGTTACCGATAACTGATTTAGAATATATGATACTAATTTTATAGATGTAAGTTCTTCTTTAATCTTTTTAAAATGAACAAATTCCGAGGGTAAATATACGGTTTCGTCCTTAAATAATTCAATGGCTATAGGGTCGTATTTAACAAATTTAAGACTGTCTTCTTTAGGTAAAGTTATTCCTTCTATTTCTATCTTAGGAAGAATCAGCCCCTCTTTCACTTCACTAACTGCAGGAGCGGGTTCCGAAGCAACCTGATTAGCAAAAGAAAAACCACAGTAACAACAAAAATTAGAATTATCTGCTATCTGCTTACCACAATTAGTGCAATACATAATTAGTTCTCCTATATTTGAATTATTAATAATGTGAAAATATCAAAAAGGAATTAACAAATAATATAAAAGAAGTCAGGAACTACATGTTCTTGACTTCTTTTAAAACAATCATTATAAATTCTTTTGCATCGGGAGACAGTCTGGCTGCGCTCATGATAATGCCAAGTATTTTCTTTAAATCTAAATGCAGAAGATCTGAAATGTGTTCAAGATCGTTTTTTGAAAATACACTGAATAATTCTTCTACAATATTTTTTCGCTCTTCCAAAGGAATGGAATTAATCCAGTTATTCATTTTAGCAGAAAGTGTTTTACTGAATTCATCGGTTTCCGGAGCAAAGGAAAAACCGGTACAATCAAGCTCCCAAAGAAAAATATCATGCTGTCTGAGGTTTTTACCGCCGCTATTTACAACAAATCTATCATAAGGTGGATTCATTAAATTACCGATAACACAACTTACGGGGACAAATGCTCTGATTTTGTCTTTAATTAACCCGTAGCTTTCTTTTTCCTCAATTGCATTAATAAATCCGGGCGAATCGAAAGAAAAAACAGTTTTTATTTTTTTTGAGTATACATCAGGCTGAGTCGCTGCGGCATAAACCGCTAAATTACCGCCTTTTGAATGTCCAATGACATAACATTTTTTAAACGGATTTTTATAAGTAAGCTGTTTTGACAAATAAGCGGAAGCCTCTGTTTGTCCCTCAGTGGGCATTTCATACAGGGTACTGTAATTTTCCTTCCAGGATAGGAGAGAACCGTCGGTTCCTCTGTAGGCAACACAGCGTAAGAACGGGCTAATATCAAAAGTTACGCCATAGAAGGTCTTTTCTTCTTCAAAATTAATATCTTTGGTATAATCAGTGATTTTTACGTTTTTATAGCGTATGGAATCTGCCATGGTTTTAAGAATAAATTCTTTGTCTCTTAAATGATCGTCATTTTTATCACGACTACCAAGGCCAACATATTTATTCCAGGCTAGTTTAAGAGACATTTTTTCAGTCACCGCTTCACTAAGATCCAGACCTGATAGTGCAGCCAAAAGAAGGGCGTCACAGTCATTAAACGGAGACTGTCTGAATGAGATGTTTTTTCTGAAGTTTAAATAAGAAAGAATAGTATTCATATTATTAAGCAATAGTACGGGCAATGGATATGATAATTGTCATTGTTGCAATTGAAAAAAGTGAGGAAATAGCCACCAGTTTGGAAGAAATACTTTCATCCACGCCATATTTAATTGAAAACATGGTGGAAATGGCAGCAACCGGAGTTGATGCGGATACTATTGTGGCAATAAAGAGATTTCCTCTGAATCCTATAAGATACAGGATTCCCATTAATAAGCAGGGAGAAACGATAAGTCGAATCAATAAAGCAAGTGCTTCTTCCTTAATATTAACAATGTCTTTAAATTCCAGTTTGGAAATGGTATATCCGATAATCAACATCGGAACAGGAGTATTAAGGGCTGCCAGATAGGAAACGGGTGCACCTATCAGTAAGGGAAGCTTAAATGATGTTACGAAGAAAATAATACCTACAATTGCAGATAAAACTCCCGTATTAAGTATAGCATTCCAACCTGAAAATTTGCCAACTCCCTTAGCAAGAGAATACTGCCCGAGAGACCACACACAAATATTAAAAACAGCTAAATATCCGGCACCGTAAAATAATCCTTCGTCACCAAGAAGCGCCTCTAAAAGAGGAAGAGCCATAAATCCGCAATTGGAAAAGATAGCGGCAAATCGCTGGACCTTTCTTTTTGCTTCGTCTTTATTATGAATTATTGAATAGGCGAGAGCATAGCTGACGGCATGTGAAATAATTGCCCCTACCGTTGATAAAAGGAGATTTTTCAACATTGACGGGTCAAAATCTCTTTGAAACGCATTAATAATAACGCAGGGAGTAATTATGTATAACATTATATTATTAATGCTTACAATGCCTTCTTTATTAATAAGTTTTGTTTTTCCGCAAATAAAGCCGAGTGAAATTAATATAAAAAGAATGGTTACCTGAGTACCGACTACAATAAAGCTTTCTAACATAATATAATCTCTTTTTGAAAATTAAGTATTCATTATTACATAATAAATATATATTCTTTTTTACATATCTTTCAATGGTAATATTACCAAAATAATCAGAAAGACAGGGCGGCCCAAATAGTTACAAAACAATAAAAAAATGTTAGTATAACTGTGTATGCACATTAATGAATACAGATAATCGTTTTATTTAAAAGAAACGGATTGAAAAATGAAGAAAATAAAATATCACATTTTTAAAATAATACAGATTGGAAGTAAGGAAGATTTACCGAGCCGCTTGTTCGACTATTTCATTGTGGTTATGATTTTCCTAAATCTTTTTGCCACCATTTTTATGACTTTTGATGAGTCAAAACCTTACACGGGAATGCTGAATATAATAGAACTGATTACCTCTGTTATATTTGCCGTAGAATACGGTTTCAGATTGTGGACGGCGGAATATTTATACCCTGATAAAAATAAGTTTGTCGCAACAATTGCCTTTATTTTTTCTTTTTACGGTTTGATTGACTTACTGGCATTTTTTCCTTATTTTCTGCCGTTTGTATTTGCATCGGGAGCAGTTGCCTTCAGAATATTCAGAGTAATAAGAATCTTCAGGCTGTTTAAAATAAATGCTCAATATGATGCTTTTAACGTTATTACAGATGTTTTAAAAGAAAAAAGAAATCAGCTTATTTCTTCAATGGTCTTGATACTCATTCTGCTGGTTGCATCATCTCTTTGCATGTACAGTCTTGAGAATGAAGCACAGCCGGACGTATTTAACAATGCTTTTTCGGGAATATGGTGGGCTACGTCGACAATGCTTACGGTGGGCTACGGTGATATTTATCCGATAACAATAGGCGGACGTATAATGGCAATCCTCATATCTTTCCTTGGAGTGGGTGTTGTTGCTATTCCAACAGGTATTATTTCCGCCGGCTTTGTGGAGCATTATACACAGATGAAGAGAAACGATGAAATCAATGACGGTATATCAAAGTTTGTTACTTCACAGGTAGAGCCGGATCATCCCTGGTGCTCAAAAGCATTAAAAGAAATAGTTTTCCCGCCTGATATGGCTCCCGTAATGATTGTCAGAAAAGGTGAAATGATTAAGCCACAAAAGGATTTTGTTTTAAAAGTAAACGATGTATTGGTTTTTGAACCCGGAAACCATATATAAAAAGAAAGAAGTAATTTACACGGAGAAACACTACATGATTTCTGTTGAAAAGAAAGCATTGGAATTTATAGAAAAAAATTTGTATATATTTCTGATAGGTTTTGCGTTTGTACTTGGATTATATCTTAGGTTTTCAATGAGATATATGATAAGCGGAGACTGCGAGGAATATTATCTTACCTGGTATCAGGACATAAAAAATCTTGGCGGAATTAAGGCAATCGGAACACAGATAGGCGATTACAGTATTTTATATCAGTTATGTCTTGCACTGTTAACATACCTTCCCATCATTCCTTTATATGCAATGAAGGCATTCAGCGTATTTTTTGATTTGCTGCTTGCGGTGCTTGTTGCATATCTTGTAGGGAAAAATACTTCTTATGAAAAAAAGGGAGCTGCAGCTGCATTTGCATTTGTATGGATATCTCCTGTTGTGGCGATGAATTCGGCAATGTGGACACAATGTGATTCCATTTATACATTTTTTGCGATTTTATCGGTTTACTTCCTTTATAAAGAAAAACATGTAAAATCCATGGTATTTTTGGGACTCGCTTTTGCGTTTAAACTACAGACCATTTTTATTGTGCCGTTTTTTTTGTTTATATATTTCTACAAAAAAAGATTTTCAATTTTGTATTTCCTTATAGCACCGCTTACAATGTGGATAACTACGATTCCCGGAATAATCGGTGGGCATAAACTTCTTGATGGATTCACGATTTTCTTTGTCCAGAAAGCAGAATATTATCTTATGGAGATGAACTATCCCGGATTTTGGATGTTTACTTCTTATGAAACTTTTGTGGAAAAGTACGATTATTTTGATTGGCTTTACACGGCGGGAATAATACTTACGGTTATTGTTCTGGCTGCGTGGATGGTATATACAATAAAAGAAAAAGCCGAAATGAATGCCAAAAATTTTATAGGGTTATGCCTTCTTTTAACCTATACCATGGTTTTCTTTTGCCCGGTAATGCACGAAAGATATGGATATATATACGAGATAGTAGCAATTATATATCTCTTTTATAACAGAAAATCCGCAATACCCTGTGCTTTACTGCAAATTATGTCGATAACAACTTATGCATGGTATTTGATGTTTATACCGAGAAATTTGACTCTTATGGCTATACTGAATTTAGGGGTATATATTTGGTATGCAATTCTCTATATAAGGGGTATCAGGGAAGAAAAAAATGAGGAAGTATCCTCTTTATGCAAGGAGTAGGAAATGGAGAACAGACCTAAAGGAAGAGAAGTCCACAATGTTGGTGGGACAGGAAATGTAAATAAGAGAGGATCGGGACTTGGGACAGGACCTGTCGGAACAACCGGCGGACATTCATCCAGACCTAGCGGAACAAGACCTTCCATGCAGGGTGGCCCTATGCCGCAAAGACCTGTAAGAAGTAATACAAGAGGCGGTGGAAAGCTGGGCCTTTTAGTAATTATAGCTATTATTGCCGTGCTGGCAGGAAAAATGGGGTTAGGAGGAGGAAGCACTCCGTCCGGAAACGGAGGCTATACGACAACAACGTCCGGCAGCTCCTCATCGGCGGCTTCTTTATCCACAATTATGAGTATGCTGTCTTCAATGGATTATACAACAACAGCATCAGACTATAGTGCTTATACCGGTTCTGCATCAACAAGCAGCGCAAACCTTGATACTACGGTTGCAAAGGGATCAAGAGCAAAAAGAACAGAGATACTTGGAAACGGAAGAGATACAATTACTTTCATGCTTTATATGTGCGGTACCGACCTTGAATCCAAAAGTGGTATGGGCTCATCGGATTTAAAGGAAATTTGTGCAGCATCTCTTTCAGATAATATAAACTTTATTGTTTATACAGGCGGATGTAATGAATGGAAAACATCCGGTATCAGCAATCGAGTAAATCAGATTTATAAAGTATCGGGCGGAAGACTGGAGTGCCTTGAAAGCGATATGGGAAGCAAGGCAATGACCGATCCCGCCACATTAACCGAATTTATTAAATATTGTACAAAGAATTATCCCGCAAATCGTCAAAATCTCATCTTTTGGGACCATGGAAGCGGTTCCATCAGCGGTTACGGTTATGATGAGAAATTTAAGACAAACGGTTCCATGAATCTTTCGGGAATAAATAAGGCACTTAATGATGCAGGAGCCAAATTTGATTTCATCGGATTTGATGCCTGTCTCATGGCTACCGTAGAAAACGGTCTTATGCTGTCAAAGTATGCCGATTATATGATTGCATCCGAAGAAACAGAACCCGGTGTGGGCTGGTATTACACAAACTGGCTTACAAAGCTTTCAAATAATACGTCTATGGACACTATCGAAATCGGAAAGAACATAGTAGATGATTTCGTAGATGTTTGTAACGCAAAGTGTAACGGACAGAAGACAACTCTTTCCGTTGTGGACCTGGCAGAACTTGAAAATACCGTTCCCGGGGACTTGAAGGCATTCGCCACATCAACCAAGGCTTTGATTGACAACAATGAATATAAGCAGGTTTCCGATGCAAGAAATAATACCAAGGAATTTGCCCAGTCTTCAAAGATTGACCAGATAGACCTTGTTCATTTTGCAAAGAATCTAAAAACCGAAGAGGGTGAAGCTTTAGCCAAAGCCCTCATGGGAGCCGTTAAATACAACAGAACCGCAAGCTGTGTAAAGGATGCGTATGGTCTTTCCATTTACTTCCCGTATAAGAAAGCTTCAAAAGTCGATCAGGTAGCTAAAACCTATAAAGCAATCGGTATGGATGATGAATATTCAGACTGTATTAAAAGCTTTGCAGCATTGGAAGTAGGCGGTCAGGCGACAACCGGTGGTACAACAAGCGCAATGCCTTCACTTCTTGGCGAATATTCTTCATCAAACATGGGAAGCGATTCTCTTGGCGGAATTCTGGGAAGCCTTTTGACCGGTGGCTCCTTCCAGATAGGAGGAATTGACTCTTCATCATTTAGCTTCCTTATGGAATCAGGACTTACCGCAGATCGTGCCGGTGCATATATCAGTGAAAACTACCTTGATACACGAAACCTTGTCTGGGTAGACAATAACGAAGGCAGAAAGGTGCTTGCATTAACCGAAAAAGACTGGTCTATGATAGAAAATATTGATTTGAATGTTTTCTACGATGACGGAGAAGGTTATATAGATCTTGGAATGGACAATATTCTTAATTATGACTCCCAGGGTAATTTATACGGAGAATATGACGGAAGCTGGTTATCCATAAACGGACAGGTAGTACCTTATTACCATACGGAAACAACAGAGAACGGAAATGAATATCTTATTTCCGGATATATTCCCGCTTTCTTAAACGGAGACAGAGCAGAAATTATTATGGAGTTTTCCAATGAATTTCCTTATGGAATTATTCGCGGAGCGCGCTACGTGTATGATGACGATAATGCTGCGATTGCCAAGGATATGCTTGGTTTAAGAAAAGGAGATAAATTAGACTTTATCTGTGACTATTATACTTATGAAGGCCAGTATGTTGATTCGTACTATCTTGGCGAAACAATGACGGTGGGAGATACAATGGAAATCGGTAACATTTCCATTGATAAGTCCAAGACAAAAGCTACGTACTGCATCACTGATTTATACCAGCAAAGATACTGGTCGGATATTATTTCAAATTAATAAAACTTTAATGACCCGGGGGCGATTTTGCCCTCGGGTTTTCTTGACTGTAGGATTACTAACAAGTATTATTGTATTTATGAAAGAAAAAAAATTACCCTCAATAGTTTCATATTATGTAGTCGCGGGAGCCTCAATTCTGTGGTCTTTATCACTTCCGCTTTACGAACTTAAGCATTTTATTTGTTTCGGAATAGTAGAAATGCTTCTTTTCTTCATTACCTGGCAGGTTTGTCCTAAAAGAGTAATGGTAGAGGTCAAAAAAGAAGAAATCGAAGATAAAGATCCCGATACAGGTGATGTTGAACTCGATAAAATGATTAAGGATAAAGAACTTGCCATAGCTGAGATGAAGCGCCTTGATAATAATATCGTTGACGAACATATTTCGGCACAGATAGTTCATCTTGAGGAAGTAACCGGAAAGATAGTTGATTATGTTGCCACTCATCCTCAGAAAAAGCGCCAGGTAAAGAGATTTTTTAACTATTACCTTCCCACAACAATTAAACTTCTTGATGCATATGACCGTATGGATGATGCCGGCATTTCGGGTATTAACATAGACGGTACAAAAGGCAAGATTGAAGAAATGATGGATACAGCAGTCACTGCTTATGATAAGCAGCTTGATTATTTGTATAAAGACGAAGCAATTGATATTTCAACAGATATTACTGTAATGGAAAATCTTTTAAAGGCTGAAGGCCTTAAGGATAATTAAAGGAGAAAGAATATGTCAGAAATCAAACTTACACTTGACCCCGTAATGACAGCAGAAGCAACACCTGCATTCCCTACCGTTCCCGAGACTGCACCTCAGACTCCTGCGGTTGTTGAGACCCCTGAAGTTGAACCCGTTGTAGTAGACGAAAACATGCTCAACGATGAAGAAAAGGCACAGGTTGAAGCATTTGCAAAGTCAATAGATATTACAAATACCAATCAGGTACTTGCCTATGGTGCGGGAGCACAGAAGAATATTGCTGATTTTTCAGAAGGTGCTCTTGATGCAGTACGTACAAAAGATCTTGGTGAGATCGGAGAAACACTTTCAAGCCTTGTAGTTCAGATTAAATCCTGCCAGGAACCTGAAAAGAAGGGTATCGGCGGACTTTTCCAGAAAAAGAAAAATGAACTGGAAGCAATGAAGGCTAATTATGCTAAAGCAGAATCCAACGTAGATAAGATTGTTGATGTGCTTGAAAGTCATCAGGTTACTCTTATGAAGGATGCGGCTTTATACGATGAAATGTATAACTTAAACCTTCAGTATTACAAAGAGCTTACTATGTACATTATTGCAGGTAAGAAAGCATTGGAAGAAGCCAAGTCTGTTAAGCTTGAAGAATTAAGAATTAAAGCAGAACAGACCGGTGCGCAGGAAGATGCTCAGGCATACAACGATTACGCAAATCTTATTACAAGATTTGAAAAGAGAATTCATGACCTTGAACTCACCAGAATGATTTCAATTCAGATGGGTCCTCAGACAAGACTTTTACAGAACAATGATACATTAATGGTAGAGAAGATTCAGACATCTCTTACCAATACTATTCCTCTTTGGAAGAGCCAGATGGTTCTTGCTCTTGGTATTGAACATAGCAATCAGGCAACAGCTGCTCAGAGAGAAGTGACCGAGATGACAAACCTCCTTCTTAAGCAGAATGCCGATAAGTTAAAGATTGCTACAGTTGAAACTGCCAAGGAAGCAGAGAGATCAATCGTAGATATAGAAACATTAAAGCATACTAACGAACAGTTAATTTCCACTCTTGATGAGGTTATGCAGATTCAGGCTGAAGGCGCTCAGAAGAGAAAGGATGCTGAAGTTGAATTAGGCCGTATTGAGGGCGAATTGAAGCAGAAGCTTTTGGAACTCAAGGGCTAATAAGGAGTAAAAATTGGAAGCTTTAAAGAAAACAGGCGTTGCTGCAATGATTATGGTTGTATGCATTGCACTTTCTATAATAATCGGAGAGGTCAGAAAACCGGCTTTTGTTAATCCCACTCCGTCAACCAGTACCGAAAGTACCATCCATAATTGGATTTATGATATATCTACTTTCGGAAAAATAAGCAATCAGATAAATGAAGGCATTACCGATATTTCTGTTACATCTACATCAACAGAGGTTAATGATGTTTCAACAGATGTGTCCGTTGGAAAGATAATAGGAATTATTATTTTGATTGCTTTTGTATTGTCATTGTTTAAAAAGCGATAGAGTTACGTAATAAAGAAAGCAGTAAAAACAGATTGACTATAATCAAAAAAGAGCTGAAGCCTTTGGCCTCAGCTCTTTTGTTTATTTACTGTGATATCTTATCTGCTTGGCATTCTAAGAAGCGCAGCGGAGTTAAATCCGGGAATTACAGATTCCCAAGATGAGGCTCCACCGATAAGTCCAAGATAACCGTTACAATAATCGGCATATGAAGGAGTATCCATATATCTGTAAACCGTACCTGCGGGCATTCCCTCAATTCTAAAGTTTTTACCTGCTTCACCTTCATCGCCTGTATGGAAGATACAAGCATCAATATTTGAAGTAAAGTGAGCTTTGTAATATAGATAAGCTGTTGCGGCTGCCTGAACATCTGCGCCTGCCTGACGACCACCGTTAAGCGTAGGATTGGTTCCCCCGGTATACGAGTAACCTACCTCTGAAAGGATGATTCTACAGTTTGAACCAAAGTTGCTTGCTACGAAATTACTCATAACCTCAAGGTTATAGGGTGATACAAAACTTGCGTTATTTGAATGGGCAACACTGTATATTCTAACATTTCCGTCGTTCCAAGGATCTGCATTGGTAAGTACTGCCGTATATGCATGATATGCAAGGTTCCACTGTATATTAGGATTCATATCGTTTAAGTATGAATCGAGAGATGTCATAAATCCGCGGGCACCCCAGTCGCGATCGCGATCGTTCCAGGTATGGTCACAGCAGGTAAATACTCTGGCATTGGCATTATGACTTTTCACCGCGTAGTAAAGTGCTCTGAATGTGTTTGAATAGTTATTCATAAAAGCATCTCTTGAGATATTACCGGCCCAATACCAACGACCTGTAGTATTTAAATAAGTATTTACTTCATTTCCTAAAATCCAGTTGTCAACATGAAGTCCGCTTTTACTCCAGTATTCGGCAAGGAACATAAATAAAGCTTCGACTTTCTCACGTCCTGCGGCTTCTTCCATATTAAATGCATAATAGTTATATCCCGGTGTTCTGCCTGTGGGACAAATCAAATCATTGGCATGTCCGCTCCAACGAATCATTAACTGCATTGTGACGGTACCACCGTTATTGTTAGCCGCTCTGATGAGTGAATTATAGTCAATGTGATGAGTAGGAGTGTAAAAATAATAAGTTTTTCCGTTGTAATTATATGCTACGTCATGCGATGATGCCGAACCTACGAGCTGCTCTAAATATACATTGTGGAAGGTATGTTTATCGCCCATGCCTGTATCGTAGGTTCCCTGACGTCCCTTTTTGGAAGCCGGGGTAGGATAAGCAGCTGTATAACTTGCTAAAGCTTCCGGGTTGTCAATAAATCTTCCGTTTGAAATTATTGTATAACTGTCTTCATCTTCTTTAACAGCCAAAGCAATTTTTGACATAAGATTTCCTGAAACGGGAAGACTTGCTTCAACGATATCGTCTTTTTCAACGGAAGCAATTGAGCCAAGAACCGTTCCTGAAATAGGATCGACTTTTACGAAATGATATACATCATCGTAAGATGCCACTCTTTCCTGGAGTTCAGCCGTAACTACTACTGATCCGTTTTCAATTCTGCAAGATTGCATTTCAGCACTGGTAGGTGTGGGATCCACTTCATCCGCTCCGTTAAACAAGTAAATAACACGAACATTACTGTATGGGGAGTAAAATCTTTCTCCCGCTGAATCAAGAACATAAGAGCGGACACGCACACTGTAGGGGCGTTGTCCTGCTTTGTTTTTTAATACGATTGCACCATTTATGTACTTACTGTCTTTTCTTCTGACTCTTTCTTCAAATTTACCGTCTGTACAAAGTTCAATCTGATAGCCGTCGGCTTCACGATAGAATCTGTCGAAGGTTAATACAATAGAGCCCTTAACAGGATTGGTAATTGTAGCTATTTCAGGAGCGTAGGCAATAGGCTCTTTCCATCTTGCATATAACTTAACATAGCGCTCACCGGTTTCATTGTTTTTAAGTATTACGGCATCATTTATATCTTTAAGACAATTTTCTCGGCCTTTCATTGCAAGCCATCCGTCGAAAAGATAGCCTTCTCTTTGGGGAGTAGGGAGTGTAATGATTTCATCTAAAAGAAATGAAGTGCGATAATTTTCACAATTATCAAGATTACCTCCGGTACATTCATAATAGATACTTATTTCTGATGATTCGGGAATAATCGGTTCCTCAGTTTCTTCTACTTCGACTTCAGTAGATTGATCATCAATGTCATCGGCTTTTGCGGTTAATTTAGGACAAAGAACCAAAACTAAAACGGCCAACAGACTTAACAAGATTAGTACACGCTTGTTTTTCATTTTTATATTAGCTCCAAATATCAATTTTATTTCTCAAACTTGAACCACTTAAGGTCAAAGTTACTTCCCGGAAGGAATACAAATGTTACTTTACCATTTACAGAGGTATTCTGTAAAGAAAGAACATGTTCTTTTAAATCACTGCTGAAAGGTATTTCAACCATTTGTTTATAGGTAGTTTCTCCTTCAGAGAAAATAAGATGAATCGAAGTTTTTTCATTATTGGAACGACCGCATACGATAACGGAAGATATTCCGTCTTTAAAATTCATTCCTTCGAATTCAATACTTACATTATTTCCGATTTCTTTGATGCAATCTTCACATACGGTAAAGCTGTCACCGGTAATTCTTGAATTGAGAACGGCATCAACCTGTTCATAGGCTTTTTCAAGCTTTTTAAAACAAAATCCCTTTAATGAGATTCTGTTTTTCGCATCGAACTTAATGGTAACTTTGGTAGTTCCCTTAATTCGTCGTGAAAGCTTAAAAGTATTTTCCTGATAATGGTTGTACCAGGTTTCGGCTTTGTATAAAAATTCGCCTAAGCATTCACCGGTTTTAAGGTCACCTTCCCATACGGAAAGAGGCATTTCATTTTCAAATATAAATATAGGAAGAGATATTTCATCTGAGCCGAATTCACCAAAGTCCACATTGTCATAGGTAAGATATATTTCACCGATTTCAGGAACGTGAACACCGCCTTGGAAGGAAAGCTTTGCAGTATCGTGCGAACAATCGGAATATTGAATTCCGGGAATAAAATCATAGGGATTTTGTGTAGCAAGCCCAAGTCCGGTAACAGAGAATTCAAGTTCGGATATTATTTCCGAAAGTTCCGATCCGTTTTTTGCGCTGGCGGTAAGCCTAAAATCTCCGTCTCCGAGAGCCTTTACTTTTGCAACATTTCCTTCGATATCAACTTTAACAAAGTTAGCTTCTACACCGTCGAGAGTAAGAGCTTTAACAATTACATTTTTGTCTGTTGCACATTCAGGATAGCAGGCAAAAGAAACTTTTGTTTCGGTTATATTTTCGTTAAGCTGATTACTTCCGCTATTTGTAAGAGTGATTCTTCGAACCGGAATATCATGCGTTACTTCGGATTTGTAATTTGGTGTCATAAAGCACTGACCCATTTGATATTCTGCGGCAGCAGAATTAAGAGTGAGTTCTGCTTCTTCAAGACCTTCACCGCTTACCTTTACATTGATGCTTCCAACTTCTCCGTTTGAAGCGATAATTGCCAAGAGCTTTCCGGAGAAGAGCTTTCTTGAGGTTCCTTTAAATTGCTCGTAGTCGGTGGAATCTCCGTTATCCAGACCTACTAAAATACCGGCACCCGAAACGGAAACATTAACCCGATCTCTTGCATTTAATACAGGGTTACCCGATTCGTCTACAGTGGAGATTGTTACAAAAATCAAATCTTCGGGGTTGGCATTAATGGTATTTTTGTCAGCAGATAAAACAATTTTCTTGGAGTCGGTGAAGGAAGAAGTTATATCTGTTGCTATTATATTGCCGTTTTCATCGAAGGCTACGGCTTTTAATGTGCCCGGCTTATAGGGAATCTGCCAGTTTCCGGAAAGAACAAGACCGTTTTTGTGATCAATTGTTCTTTTGCCTAAAAATTCGTCGTTAAGATAGAGCCCCACTTCGGGAGCGTTGGAATATACAACGACATCAATAATCTGACCAATGTTATAGTCCCAGTAAGGTAATACGTGGACCATGGGCGATTTTTTGTAATCGGTCCATTCAGCCTGATAGTGGTAAAAAGTATCTTTTTCAAAACCTGCTGTATCAATCTGACCAAAGTAAGAGTTTTTGGTAAAATACGGTGTGGGTTCTCCAATATAATCCCAGCCGGTCCAAATATACTGTCCAAAAACAAAATCTCTGTCTCTATGGTTCGAAACAACCACATCTACATTGGCAGCGCCCCAGTTTGTAGTACAGTTTCCAAGGCAGGAACACTGGCCGTCATCGTAGGTAAGCAGTCTTTGACTTAAAGGGAAATGATAGATTCCGCGACTTTGTACCGTCGAAGATGTTTCGCTTCCGAAAATGCACCAATCGGGATGAGCTTCATGGTGAGAATCATACATTCTTTCGCCGTAATTGTATCCGGCTATTTCAAGATCGTCGGCGCATTTTTGAGCCCCGTCCCACTCCATATAGTTAGAACCGCTTCCCACAAATGCATTATGGTGATAATCCAATTCTCTTACGGCATCTCGTAAAAGCATATTCCATTTATATCCGTTTCCGGCATGACAGTCATATATCTCATTTCCGATACTCCAGATAAATACACTGGGATGATTTCTGTTTTGTCTGACCCAGGAAGTGATATCCTTTTTCCACCAGTCAACAAAGAAATTAGCATAGTCGTGAGGTGTTTTATTTTTCTCCCACATATCAAAGGATTCGGTATTGATGAGCATCCCCATATCATCAGCTGCATCGAGAAGTCCTTCCGCAGGCATATTGTGACTGGTACGAACCGAATTGACACCCATTTCCTTAAGCTTTTTGAACTGACGGCGAAGTGCGTTAATATTGAATGCAGCTCCAAGAGCACCTAAATCATGATGCTGGCAGGCGCCGTTAATCTTTATATTTTTACCGTTTAGGAAAAGGCCCTTGTTTGGATCCAGTTCAACGGTACGAAGTCCAAGGGTTGTACATAATTCATCTCTTACTTCATCTTCCACAATAAGAGTTGTTTTTACATTGTATAAATATGGATCGTCAATGTCCCATCGATGTCCGTTTTTAATTACTGTTTCCAGCTTGCTTACATAAAGCTTATTGCATAAGGGTACATAGGAAGAAACCGAGGCAACGATAGTTCCTTCATTATTACATATTTCGTGTTTTATGATTCCGTCTCTTGGGAACTTTGATATTACTTCGCAGTCAAGGTATACGGTAAAGTCATCATTTTCATTATTTTTGGCTGAAATATATAATCCGTCGATAGGAATGTAACTTTCTGCCTTATCGAAAAAGAAAACATCTCTTATAATTCCCGCACCGGAATACCAACGGGAATTTGGATTTTCATATATGGCAATGACTTCTAATGTATTATTACCGTCTACCGCATAGTCAGTAATATCAACTTCAAAAGATGAATAACCATATTTCCATTCACCTACCAAAGAATTATTAAGATAGATTTGGCTGTTCATATATACACATCCGAATCGAACGATATATGTATGATTTTCCTCTTTGTTAAGATTAAAAGTTTTTCTGTAGAATCCGATGCTGTTTTCGTATAGGTCTGATGTATCATCTATCATCCAGTCGTGGGGTACGGCTATTGATTTAAACCCATCGAAAGAACGCATATCCTCAAGGGGAGTATTTAAAGGAAATTTGGAAAAAGACCAATTATCGTTAAAATATTTTTTAGAAGAAGTATTCATATCAATCCCATATTAGGTATTTGTTTATATTCAGCACCTGTAAATGAGAAGAAAGGTGCCGCAAATACCCTTATATTTTACTATTAAACTTCATTTATTAATACCAAAAATATAAGATTTTGTTCTCATTTTTGTAAGAATTTTGTTAACTTGATTTCGTTATTAATCAATTCTTAATGAAAGTTAAGAAATTATGGAATTGTCATATTATATTAATAGTCTATAATTGTTGTATAAAGAAGCTTTGTGCAGCAGATAATTAGGGACATTTGGGAAATGAGACGTGAGAAGGGGAGTCAGTTAAAAAAAAGAACGAGAAAGCAGCGCCTTGGTGCCGCTTTATTTTTGTCTCCAAGCTTAATTGGAGTCTTTCTTTTTTTTGTGTTGCCTTTTTTTGTCGTTATTTACTATTCAATGATTAACAATCCCATTCTTGGTGAGTTTGTATGGTTTGAAAATTTTGGGAATGTTTTAAGAAATGCAGCATTTAAAATTGCGGGAAAAAATACGCTTAAGTTTTCGTTTATCGCCATGCCTCTTTCTGTAATATTGGGCCTTCTTCTGGCACTGCTTCTTGATAGGAACATTCCCTTAAGAAGCCAGTTCCGTACATGCTTTTTAACTCCCATGATGGTTCCGGTTGCCTCCGTCGTATTGATTTTTCAGGTTATGTTTCACTTAAACGGTGCCGTTAACAGATTCATGGTAAATTTCGGTGCCGATAAAGTCGACTGGTTAAAATCCGATCAGGCGCAGATTGTGATAATCATATTATTTTTGTGGAAAAATCTGGGCTATAATATGATTTTGTTTTTGGCAGCTCTTGAATCAATTCCAAAAGACCTTCTTGAGGTGGCAACTCTTGAAAATGCCAATGCATGGCAGATATTTTTCCATATAAAAATCAGATACCTGACTTCAACTATTTTGTTTGTAACCATTTTTTCTCTTATTAATTCCTTTAAGGTATTCAGAGAAATATATTTGCTTACCGGTAATTATCCGTATGATTCACTGTATATGCTTCAGCATTATATGAATAATACCTTTAAGTCCCTTGATTATCAGAAGTTGTCGGCAGCTGCGATTATTATGTCTTTGGTAATGGTAGTTATTATCGGAGCTTTATTCTTGGTTGAAAATTATTTTGGAAAGGATGTGGAAGAATGAAAAAAATTCGCCTTTCCAAAAACGGTTTATCCGCAAAAAGAAAAAAGCAGATTGTGGGAATTTCCATCGCTACAATTATTACCTTTTTGCTGGCAATTGTATTTATAATGCCCATCGTTTTGACAATTACCAATTCTTTTATGTCGCAATCGGAAATAAATGCCAATTACGGCGCGGTATTTGCCAAAACCGAAAAGGGTGGAAAAGTATTTATATCCGAAATAGTAAATTTAAAATTTATTCCGGATATGGTTTCATTCAGCCAGTACATAACAGTACTTTTTAAGAGTCCGAATTACTTATTTAAGTTTTGGAACTCGGTAATATTGGTAGTCCCGATTCTTGTATTTCAATTATTGATTGCAATGTTTGCGTCCTATGGTTTTATGAGGGCCAAAGGAAAGCTAAAAGAAATAATTTTCTTTTTGTATATAATACTTATGCTGATGCCATATCAGGTTACTCTGGTACCAAACTATCTGGTATCGACCTGGCTTGGTATTGTGGATACCAGGTGGGCCATTTGGCTTCCGGGTATAGCTTCTCCTTTTGCGGTTTATTTACTTACGAAATTTATGAGAAGGATTCCTTCTTCCTATATAGAAGCGGCACAGATTGACGGAGCGGGTGAGTGGCAGATATTTAAAAATATCTGTGCTCCTCTTTGCAAGGGTTGTATGTATTCCGTAGCGATTCTTGTTTTTATCGATTATTGGAATATGGTTGAGCAGCCGCTTATTCTGCTTTCAGATCCTGAGTACCATCCACTTTCCGTTTTTCTGTCTCAGATAAACAGTGGAGAAACCGGATTGGCCTTTGCCGTAGCAACAGTTTATATGATTCCCGGTATTTTGATTTTCCTTTACGGAGAAGATTATTTGGTTGAAGGAATTATGTACCAAGGCGGTGTAAAGGGATAATAATATTTTGGCAAAAGAACGCAGACAGAAGTCTGTACGAAAGGACATTTTTTCATGGAACAGAAAAACAAACGTGAATGGGTTAAAAATGCAATAATTATCTTTTTGATAGTGATGCTTATACTCACATTGTTTTCAAATACAATAATGAATTACTCTCTTCCGGAGGTTTCGGCGCAGTATTGCTATTCAGGCCAGATTACCAATAAGGTTCGTGGTACAGGAGTAGTTGAAGCTGCAGATCCTTACAGTGTAGTAGTAAAAGAAGCAAGAAAAATTGATTCTGTTGCAGTAAGGGTAGGCGATGAAGTTGAAAAAGGCGCAGTTATTTATGTCCTTGAAGACGGTGAAAGTACCGAACTAAAAGAAGCTATGAAAACTCTTGAGCAGATGAAAAACGAATACGAGCAGGCTGTAATAACCGGTGCGGTTCCATCATCTGTGACAACCGCTATTGATAGCGGAACAATCGGAAGTCTTCAGTCCAATCAGGCTAAGCTTGAAGCTTCTAAAAATAATGTTGAATATTGGAAATCCAGAGTTGATTCCTTATCAAAGCTTCAGACCCAGTATGCTGCGGCTCCCGAAGATTATAACAGTGAGAAAAAAGCCATTGAAAACGCACAGGAATCTTTGGATGCATGGACAGAACAAAATAGCATCGATAAGGGAGATTTAGCCGAAGCATCAGCAAATTACAATTCTTCAAAAAGTGCCTACGAATCGAAGCTGACCGACATTAACAAAGAAAAGGCGTATTTGAAAAGAGTAACCAACGGCGATATATCTTCAAATGATGATGAGTCCGTTGCTGATATACAGAAGAGAATTACCTTAATGGAAGATGAGCTAAAGTTTCTTAAGCAGACATATGATAAAGATAATACAGCATATCAAAGTGCAGTAACCAAAGAAGCCAATTCGGCTGAAATGGTAAATTACTGTAAGCAGCTTTTAAAGGATTCTCAGAATGCACTTGAGAATAAGACATATACAATATCTGTTGATTTATCAAATGCTCAGTCAAACCTTGAAAAGGCTCAAAAGGCATATGATGAGCTTCTTCAGGATCTTTCAACTCTGTACGGTTTAGAGGACAAGGTTGCAGCCATTAAAGAGCAGGAAAAAGAAGTTGAAAAGCTTAGAGAGAGCAGCGTTGGCGGCGAAATTACGGCTCCCGTTGCGGGAACAATTCTTTCGCTTGCATATGTTGCAGGTGAAACAATAGAAACCGGCCATGAAGTGGCTTCTATTCAGAAGGCAGGAAAAGGTTTTACTCTTTCCATGAACATAACAAGCGAGCAGGCAAAATATGTGGGTATCGGTGATGAAGCCGAAGTATCAAATTCCTGGTGGTATTCCGATATTCATGCCCGAGTTACAAAAATCATCGCAGATCGAAGCAATCCTCAGAACGGAAAGATTGTTCTTTTTGAAATGGAAGGCGACCTGACCAGCGGTCAAAGTCTTACACTTACCGTTGGTAATAAGACCAACAATTATGATTGTATCGTTCCAAACAGTGCAATCCGTGAAGACAATAACGGTAAATTTATTTATATAGTTGAATCAAAAAGTACACCTTTTGGTAATCGATATGTGGCCAAGAGGGTAGATGTAAATGTTCTTGCCGAAGATGACAAGGAAAGTGCCGTAAGCGGAGATCTTTCCGGATGGGAATACGTTATTACCAATTCATCAAAGCCTGTTGAAGAAAACAAACAGGTCAGACTTAAAGATTAGTATGTGAGGATATATTTTTGAACGATGAAAAATACCTTAAAAAGGTATTTACGATAAAACAGAATATATGGCTGATTATTTCAGGTGTAGTTCTTTTGCTTTTCCTTATTGTTCTTGTGATTGGGAACAGTTTGGCAAATTCACAAAGCGCACAGACTGCAGCCAAAAGATGGGGCAGGGATGAGGATTATTCCCAGGTTTCCGTGTTCTTCTCGGAACTAGAGGGGGCCGGCGAAGAAATTGTAAAGCAACTCGATTATTTAATAGATACAAAGCTGGACGATGATTCGATTATGACTAAATCACTGTCGGCCAGACGTCGAGTTAGTTCTTATGCAACGGTAGGAAAAGTAACGGCTTCCACAAAAAATGTATCCAAGGAATATAAAGCAATAGGTTGCGGCGGTGATTTTTTTGTTTTCCATCCTCTTGAAATAATATATGGTTCTTATTTTGACGGTGATGACTTGATGCAGGACCATGTTATTCTTGACCGGGATGCTGCATGGGATCTTTTTGGATCGTCAGACGTTGTGGGTCAGATTGTGGAAATTAACGGAATACGTCATGTGGTCAGCGGTGTCGTAGAGCGTGATGAAGGCCGATTGAATAAGCTTTCGGGAAATAATGAAAGTACAATCTATATTTCCTACGAATCGATGGCTAAAAATTTTGAGAAGACCACTGTAAACTGCTACGAAGTTCTTATTCCGAATCCTGTTAAGGATTATGGGCTGGAAGTTGTAAAAAATGCTGTTTCAATAGATGAATCACGCTTCGAGATAGTAGAAAACAGCAGTCGCTTTAAGTGGACCAGAATCATTAAGCTTGTGGGAGCATTCGGGTCGCGAAGCATGAATTCAAAAACCATTCTTTATCCCTATTGGGAAAACATGGCGAGAGGTCTTGAAGACATTCTTACACCGATTTGTGCCTTGGGAGTGGTCTTGATTTCTTTTGTCCTCATCAATATTTGCATATTATTGATAAGAATGTGGACAAACAGGACAGTACACTTTAAAGATGTGAAAAACTTTGCCGAGAAGGGCATTGAAAAATACAGAGCAAATGTAAAAAAGAAAAAAGAAACAGGGGATTTTATATGAGAAAGATAATGAAAAGGGCTATAGCGTTAACACTTTTTGCATCTATGGTTGTTGCGGCTTTTTCAGGATGCGGTAAAAAGTCAAAAAATGTTAATACAATCAACAAAGATACCATATACAAAGAAGAAGCGTGCTCGGTAAATCTTCCTGACGGCTTTAGTATTAACAATATGGTTATTTCGGATGAAAAGCTTTATATTTCCGGTTATTTGTACGACGAAACTACAGGTGAAAGTAAAAACCCGATTTATATTACAGATGAAAACGGTTCGAATTTGGTGGAATACGATATCTCGTCTGATCAGTGCTGGGTTGTGTCTATGACTTCTACCGGTGAAGGCGGAATATACATTTTACTTAATGAATACATTGAAGATTATTCTGATCCGGATAATTATGTATATGAAGAAGCAATGTATCTTGTTAAGGTTGATGAAAACGGAAAAGAGATTTCAAAGGTTAAAGTAACCGATGATGCAAAAGAAATGTCCTATGTGGAAAGAATGGTATCTCTTGGAGGACAGGGGTCAATTCTTTTTTCGGGAACTCAATATGCTTTATATGATTCTTCGCTTAAGTTTGTGAAGGCTGGTGAATTGGAAGGCTCCGATATTAATTGGATCAGTGATGCATTTTTGGATAAAAACAATAATCTGTATGTAAGGTATTATGCCAATGACGGTTACGTGGTAAAAATGCTTGATCCCAAGACCATGAAGCTTGGTGAAACGGTTGATCTTAAAGCAGTTGAGAACTATTCATTTTATCCCGGAAACAGTAAATACGATATTATTGCCATGTTCAGCAATGCTGTTTACGGCTACAATATCGGCGATGCAGAACCTACTCCTTTAATGAATCTGGTAGATTCCGATATTGCTACAAATTATTTTACTTCTTTGGCAGCAAAAGATGACGGCAGCTTTATAGGTGGGTACAGTGAATGGGATGCCAACGACCAGTACAGTGCCGTAATTGCAAAATATACTAAGGTACCTGCAGATCAGGTTGTAGATAAGAAAATTATATCTCTTGGATGTATCTACCTTGACGGAGATATTAAAAAGCAGGTTATTGCTTACAACAAGAAAAATGATACATACAGAATTACGGTTAAAGATTATTCCGTATATCAGACAGATGACGACTGGGAAGCAGGCACAAAGAAACTGAATGCCGATATTGCCGCAGGTCAGGCTCCGGATATTATTGTTGCGAATTCTCCCTCTATCGTTAAAAATTATGCGTCAAAGGGATTATTTGCAGACTTGTACAAATATATTGAAAAAGATGAAAGCATAAACAAAGACGATATATTCCCGAATCTTTTGAAGGTAAGCGAATATAACGGCAAGCTTTATCAGATTGCTCCGTATTTCAATATAAGTTCCCTTGCGGCCAAAACAAAATTTGTCGGAAACAGAAATTCCTGGACTTTCAGCGAAATGATGGAAGTAGAAAAGTCGCTTCCCGAAGGAACTTCGCTTTTCATGGCAATGGACAGAGTTACGCTGCTCAGACAGATTCTTTTTGCGGATTCGGAGTTTTATATAGATATGTCGAAGGGCAAATGTAACTTTGATTCTCAGGAATTTAAAGATTTGCTGACTTATATGAAGGGACTTCCTAAGTCCTACGAGGATATTTATAACGATATAGACGATAGCTTCTGGGCAGAATACGACTCATCCTGGAGAAACGACAAAGCAGTTATTTATAATGCATATATCAACACCCCCAACGATTACAGAGACATAGTAAAAGGATATTTGGGAGAAGATGCCACATATATCGGTTACCCTACTTCCGAAGGAAACGGAACAGTTATTAATTTCTATCTTTCATTCGCCATATCTTCAAAGGCGTCAAATCCGGACGGAGCATGGGATTTTGTTAAATACTACCTGAGCAAAGATTATCAGGACAGTATTACATACAATATTCCTGCATCGATGAGCCGTTTTGATGAAATCTGCGAGCAGGCCAAGAATGTAAATACGGAAGGTGGGGATTTTGAAATTTATAAAGAACCCTTCTGGATGGGAAATGGTTATGTAGAACTGGATCCCATAAATGATGATGACATTGCTGCAATTAAGGCCGTTATTCTTTCTGCGGAAAAACTGGAGGGTAATGTTGAAGACGAAGTAATCGATATAATTATCGAGGAAGCGGAACCCTTCTTTGAAGGACAGAAATCGGTTGATGAAGTTACTTCCATAATTCAGAGCCGAATTTCGATTTATATCAGCGAAAAGCAGTAATAGAACATAGCAGAATTATTATGATAAACCGGTTGCAAACATCAGATACAGGTATCTGATTTGCAGCCGGTTTTTTTGTAATATAATCAAAACAATCCGGTGTTGTCAGAATTATCGGTTACTTAATCGATTTAGTAAAAAAATAAAGCAATAAATGCAATTAAAATCACTATTTTTGATATGAATTGATAGTATTCTTTGGTAAAATGAAGAAAAAATATATAACATGGGAGGTTTGCGTTAGCATGTATTACATTGGTATTGATTTGGGAACCAGCGCAGTAAAATTATTACTCATGGATTCCGATGGCAAGATTTGTAATGTGGTATCTAAAGAATACCCCTTATATTTCCCTCATCCCGGTTGGAGTGAACAGAAACCCGAAGACTGGTATGAACAGAGCATGATTGGATTAAAGGAGCTTACCGAAGGATTTGATAAATCAAAGATTGCAGGTATCAGCTTTGGCGGTCAGATGCATGGTCTTGTTATTTTGGATAAGGACGACAATGTTATTCGCCCTGCTATTTTATGGAATGACGGTCGTACTACCGAAGAATGCGACTATTTAAATAATGTAATCGGAAAGGATAAGCTTTCTGAGTATACAGCAAATATTTCCTTTACCGGATTTACCGCACCCAAGGTTCTTTGGGTAAAGAATAAGGAGCCTGAAAACTTTGCAAAAATTGAGAAGATGATGCTTCCCAAGGATTATCTTGCATATAAGCTTACAGGTGTTCATTGTACAGACGTTTCCGATGCTTCGGGTATGCTTTTATTCGACGTTAAGAATCGTACCTGGTCTAAGGAAATGTGCGATATTTGTTCAGTAAAGCCTGAATGGATGGCAAAGATTTACGAAAGTTATGAAAAGGTTGGAACCCTTCTTCCCGCTGTAGCAGCAGAACTTGGTTTCCCTGAAACAACAATCGTTGCAGCAGGTGCAGGTGACAATGCGGCAGCAGCAGTAGGAACAGGTACTGTTGGTGACGGAAGATGTAACATCTCTCTTGGTACCAGCGGAACAATCTTCATTTCATCAAAGAACTTTGGTGTTGACTCAAACAACGCACTTCATTCTTTTGCACATGCAGACGGTTCTTATCATTTGATGGGTTGTATGCTTTCAGCAGCTTCCTGTAATAAGTGGTGGATGGATGAAATTATCGGAACCAAGGATTACGGTGCAGAACAGAAGGATATTATCGCTCTTGGTGAAAACCATGTATTCTTCCTTCCTTACTTAATGGGTGAAAGATCACCTTTAAACGATCCTTTTGCAAGAGGAACCTTTACCGGTCTTACAATGGACTCAACAAGAGCTGATATGACTCAGGCTGTTCTTGAAGGTGTTGCTTTTGCGCTTCGTGATTCCTTCGAAGTAGCTAAGTCTCTTGGAATTAAGATTGAAAGAACAAAGATTTGCGGTGGTGGTGCAAAGTCTCCTTTATGGAAGAAGATGATTGCCAACATCTTAAATGTTAAGGTTGATGTAATCGAAAGCGAAGAAGGTCCTGCAATGGGTGGTGCTATGTTGGCAGCAGTTGCAGCAGGTGAATACGAAAGCGTTGAAGCTATCGCAGAAAAGTTTGTAAAGGTTATTGATACCGTTGAACCTGAAGCAGAATTAGTTGAAAAATACGAAGCTCGCTATCAGCAGTTCAAGCAGATTTATCCTGCATTAAAGCCTGTATTTGAAATTATCAAATAAATTAATAAATTGGAGGATTACAAAATGGAAATTTTATCAGTAAACGACAAGGCCTTTAAAGAATATGGCCGTGTTGTAACAACCGTGGATTTTTCTACTCTTGTTGAAGGTTTAAAGAAGACTCCCTGCCCTGATGATGTTGTTTATGTACCCGGTGATGCAGATCTTGAAGCACTTCCCGTTGCTAAGGAAATCGCTAATGTAGTATACGGTGAAATGCCTATTCAGATTGGTTACTGTAACGGTCATAACTGCATGTTAAATGCACTTGAATATCACAGAGACTCAGAAATTAATGTTGCAGCTACAGACGCTATCCTTATGTTAGGTCTTCAGAGAGAAATCGAATCAGATTTCACTTATGATACAGCTAACGTTAAGGCCTTCTTTGTTCCTGCCGGAACAGCTGTTGAAGTATATGCTACAACACTTCACTATGCTCCCTGCGGAGTAGACGGAAACGGATTCCAGGTTGCTATTATTTTACCTAAGGGAACAAACTATGATTTAACAACCTCTCATGCTAAGGTAAATGCTGACGGAACCGCTCCCAGTGAAGATGCATTGATTACAGCAGTAAACAAGTGGCTGATCGGTCATGCTGAAGGTGGTCTTGCAGAAGGCTCATTCCTTGGACTTAAAGGTAAAAATTTGAACATTAATGAGTAAAAAATGAACTGAATTATTTCACGCTATATGATAAAATTATAGTTAGCGTGATTAGTTAAAAACTAACTAAATTTAATCCAAATTAGGAGGAATCAAAAATGATCAACATTCCCGAGATCAAATTAGGTATTGTTGCAGTTAGCCGTGACTGCTTCCCTGAAAGCCTTTCCGTTAACAGACGTAAAGCTTTAGTTGATGCTTACAAGGCAAAATACAATGCAGCAGATATCTACGAATGCCCTATCTGTATCGTTGAAAGCGAAATTCACATGGTACAGGCTTTAGAGGATATCAAAGCAGCAGGATGTAACGCACTTTGCGTATATCTTGGTAACTTTGGTCCTGAAATTTCTGAAACTCTTCTTGCTAAGCATTTTGACGGACCTAAGATGTTCGTAGCTGCAGCTGAAGAAAGCCAGGCAGACCTTATGGACGGCCGTGGAGATGCTTACTGTGGTATGCTTAATGCAAGCTACAACTTAAAGCTTCGTAACATCGGTGCTTATATTCCTGAATATCCTGTTGGCGACGCTGAAGATTGTGCTGACATGATTCACGAATTCCTTCCTATTGCTCGTGCAGTATATGGTCTTTCAAACTTAAAGATTATAAGCTTTGGTCCCAGACCTCTTAACTTCCTTGCTTGTAACGCTCCTATTAAGCAGCTTTACAACCTTGGTGTTGAAATCGAAGAAAACTCAGAACTTGACCTTTTCGAAGCATTCAACGCTCATGCAAATGACGAAAGAATTCCTGCAAAGGTTAAGGAAATGGAAGAAGAACTTGGCGCCGGCAACAAGAAGCCCGAAGTACTTGCTAAGTTAGCTCAGTATGAATTAACTCTTCTTGACTGGGTTGAAGCTCACAAGGGTTACAGAAAGTATGTTGCAATTGCCGGTAAGTGCTGGCCTGCATTCCAGACACAGT
>JAKSRT010000025.1 GCA_024403485.1 Lachnospiraceae bacterium | reverse complement strand
TATTTTACTATATATCCAAGGATATTCTCAATGTCTTTTTCTTTAGCCATGGTCTTTCCGTCTCTTATGGAAATATATTCCGTATTGGCTCCGGTTCCGCGTTTCTCAAGTATCCAAAGATTATTTGATGTCGAAAAAACAATTCTTTCACGTTCCTTGGGCACCCTGTCATTCGCAATTAATATCACCTCTCCCTCAAAATAATACGGAGCATACATATCCGACGGAATTCTGATTCCCATAAAAATCTTCGGTCGAACATCATCATTCAATTCAGAGATGTCCAAAAATTCCATTCTGTTTGTCATTTTAAGATTACCGTCACCGCCAATATCCGGATTCATAATCTCAATGGCTCGCTTTGCTACATTATGACTTTTTAAGTTGTCATGGTGAAAACGTATGCACCATCGTACAAAATGTGTAAAACTTTCCGGCAGCTGTCTCATAGTCTGCAGTGATTTGCAGGTTTGCGGTGAAATAGTGCCGCATCCCACAAGTTCATCAACACTTACTTCAAAGGCTTTTGCCAGTTTGACCGCAGTAGTCAAGGTGCAGTTATCTGAGTTTCCATACAGTAACGATTTAAGAGTACTGATGGAAATATCCGCTCTTTCGGCCACTTCCTGCAGCGTAATCTCCTTTTGATCAATATAAAGCGAAATATTACGTCTGAAGCTTCTCATATAGTCATCAGGCTCGGCCACAAGTCTTGTTGATAAAGATCTAAGTTCTGTATCACTAATCATCTTCTATTCCTCTTACCAAGAGTATAACATTCGGCAATAGTATTTCCGGCCGTACTTTTTTTATGAAAAAGAATAATTTTTTCTTGTTTTGCAATCTCGAGAACAGAGCCCGGTTAATATACATTATTCTCACAAAGCCACCGTCATCTCAGTTTGAAAGGAGGAATGTCTATGATTGCAATAAATACTTAATTTTCAAAAAGAGTAAATAACACTATATCGATATTACAAACAATCAACCCGCAAATGACACAAAGAATCGATATTACAAAACATCAACCCGCATTTGGCACTAATGTAAAGACATCAATCTGCAAACAGTGCTGATGCAATATAACAAATCAGCGTTTCGCAATTGTAATGCGAACTCTTGAAAAGAAACGGAGAAAAATTATGTTTAAAGAATTATGTAAGGAAGATATTTACGTTTACAGATGCAGCGTTTGCAAACAGGTAGTTATTTCTTTCAAAAAACTTGAAAATCCCGTAAGATGCTGCGAAAGAGATATGGAACTTCTTGTTCCCGGATCAGTTGATGCTTCCATTGAACATCATGTTCCTCAGTACAAGCAGTGCGGCTGCTATATTAAGATTAAAGTCGGCAGTACTCTGCACCCTATGACCAAAGAACATCACATTGAATGGATTGCCCTTGTTACCAACAGAGGGATTCATTTCAAGCATCTTAAAGAAACTGATCATCCTTGTGCTTCTTTCCATCTTGATTCGGACGAGGAGGTCTGCTGCATCTACACCTTCTGCAACCTCCATGGACTTTGGAAAGCGTCGGAAGAATAAACTCTCGGGAGAATTGCAATGAAGATGAAAAACAGTATTATCCCCATTATTATTTGTATCGCAATTCCCCTGGTAGTGGGGTTTGTGTCGTCATATATAACTCGGGGTGCCATGAGTACTTTTCAGACTCTGTACAAGCCCAAACTGGCGCCCCCCGGCTGGCTGTTTCCCGTAGCCTGGACCATCCTATATGTACTTATGGGCCTTGCCAGTTATATGCTGTACCGTTCCGACCATTCCCTTAAGGCATATGCCCTGTGTATATATGCAATACAGCTGTTCTTTAACTTTTGCTGGAGCATCATATTTTTCAACAGGGAAATGTACTGGTTTGCACTTGTGTGGCTTTTGACCATGTGGGTCATTATCATTGCACTCATTGTAGTCAGTGCCAGAATAAGCTTTGTAGCAATGCTTTTGCTTATACCGCTTTTCCTTTGGACCACCTTTGCAGCCTATCTTAACTTTTCGATAGCACGATTGAATTAATCGTTCCCCTATCGTGCAAAAACAGCCCTGTGAACATTCTCACAGGGCTGTTTTAATAGTAACTCATATTTATTTATCAATTGTTTTTACATATACATACTACGTACATCATTTTGCTATTTTGCACATTAGCCATCAACGAATTATTAAATCTTTTCCTGCATTGAATGTTCAAAGCAGTAATTAAGATAAATAATATGAGCAACGGCTATTACAACACTTCTGAGCACCATTTTTTCATATGGTATATCTTCCGGAACAGTTCCCAGTTCGTTACGGTTTACGATAGTTTCTTTAATTACATATTCCAGTTCTTCACAAAAGTAGTTATACGCTCTTTCCGTTGAGTAAGTTGCTTTCTGAAGATCAAGAAGCTTTGAAATGTTTTCCATACTAAGTACCTGTTTTGCCACTACTATAAAAATCAAATATGCAATCTGTTCAGCGTAGTATTGTTTTTTTACCGGTCTGTCAATGTAACCTTTCTTTACATAGTTGCTGAGCATGGAAGAAGTTATTGAAAGACTTAACGGCTCCAGTTTATCGTTTATATATTTAACCACCTGCTCAAGGTAAAGGCCTACATTGGGGATTTCGTTATACCTTGGCATTTTACTATTATCAATATATTCAATAACGGATTTTGTATCATACTTCTTATTTCCCATAACCATACTCCTAATCAACCTGTAGACAAGCCATTTTTACCATTATAAATAAGTGTTGTAAAAACTGCAATAAATCGGTTGAACCCTTGACATTCTTTTACATAGTTTTATAATATCTTTTGAAGAGTTTTTTAAAAACCGATAAAAAGATTTATCAAATCATCCAAGGAGATATTATGAATTATAAAATAGTGGCAGACTCATCATCCAACCTGTTTAATCTCGAAGAAGTCAATTATGAGTCGGTTCCTTTGCATATAATAGTCGGAGACAGAGACTTTGTAGATGTAGAAGGGCTTAATCTTGACGAAATGCAGGAATGTCTGTCTTCTTACAGTGGTAAATCATCAACCTCATGTCCAAGTTCACAGGAATGGATGGACGCCTTTGGCGATGCAGAAGCAGTATTTTGCGTAACAATCACCAGTAATCTCTCCGGTGCTTGCGGATCTGCGAAAGCTGCTGCTGATATGTACGAATCCGAATACCCTGACCGTAAAGTATATGTTATAGATTCTTTGTCTACCGGTCCTGAGATGGTACTGATAATCGAAAAGCTTGTTGAATTGATTAAGTCCGGGATGGACGCGAACACAGTTTATGAAAAGATACGTGATTATCAAAAGAAAACCCATTTATATTTTGTGTTATCTTCTCTTGATAATTTTGCCAAGAACGGCAGAATCAATCCTATTATTGCTAAGGGGATAGGAATTCTCGGAATTAAGATTGTAGGAAAAGCCAGCCATGAGGGTACCTTAAAACCCATGGACAAATGCCGTGGAGATATCCGTGCTTACAGCTGTCTTACCTCGCATTTAAAGAAGTGTGGATATAATAACGGACGAATTATCATATCGCATACCAATAATCCGTCCGGTGCCGTTGCCATGAATGATTTTATAAAAAAAGAACTTAACTTTAATGATGCAATTATTATGGAAAATCGTGGATTGTGCAGCTACTACGCAGAGCCCGGATCCATCCTGATTGGATTTGAAGCCTGAGAAAACATCCAATTAGAAATTATTCAAAAAATTTGTTTCCTGTTTTTTTGCCAATCTTTCCTTGCCATATATTATTGTCATATAGCCTCATATCCTCAAGGTCATAATTATCGTCGACATATTTGCCTAAGAAATCAGCTATTTTGGTTGCTCCTGCATAATTCATATGTCCGAGATCGCAATAGTCCTCTTCATTTATCAGACCGATTTCGTTTTTATACTTGAACAAGTCAAGATACACGATATCCCGCTCTTTTGCATACTCGGTAAGTGCATCACTGTAATTATAGTTTTCGCCAAAAGGAACAGTATAAAGAATCAGCTCTATATTCTCCTTTTCACAAGTATCAACTATATCGTCCAGCATTGCTACAGCCTCGTCGCTTAACTCATACTGGTCAAAAGTCTCATAATCGCCTATTTCGATTGTCTGTACACGGTCTTGTGGAAGGTAATAGTACCCCATAGTATTTTCAAACTCTTCTGTTGTATACCACTTTATGAAGCTGTTAGCATTAATGTCCTTCCATGCACTGTGAAACTGGGCTAACGGAAAATAGTATGCCACATATCTGTCCAATTCCTTTCCAAATGCCTGTTTTAAATAATTCCACTTGTAAGGAAAATGACTTATTGCTCTTGTATAATATATTTCTCCATCCAAGTCTTGGTCTATTATCAGTTCATTTACTCTGTATGTCTCCAAAAATACGACCTTTGGTTTTTGAGTTCGAAGCGCATCATAAAAAAACAGTGATTCCGTACTCAACCGCTGCCAATTTCCGCCATAGTTATATACTGCCTGACCATACTGCTCATACATTTCAAGTACATTCACGCCTCTCCAGCCATGGCTCGAGCCTAAAAACAACACATCTATTGAATTTTCGGGAAGATTATGAAAAGCTTCAATTGTTGCGACGCACTGGTCGGTATTATCAGGCCTTACTATATATACACTGCCTTTTATCAAAAGACTCAAAACACATATTATTCCTATTATTTCTAATATATATTTCTTCATGCATCCCACTCCTAAAACTGGAAATAAATGAAATTAGCTGCTTCGTAGTTCGGTCCCCAAATTCCAAACATCAAAATGGCCCAAATAAAAATCGGTATAATAATACACTTAAACCAGTAATCCTGTTTTCTTATCTTTTCTATTACGGAGATACCCTTTATCTTACAAACATCAGCTATGGCAAGAATAATAATTCCAACCAACATCACTGTAAAGTTCTTGCGATCCAGCCCACAATGATACAGAGACTGATCGAAAAGAATCCAGGGATTGCTTGCTGTAAATATAGACTTTATAACTTCAATTGCAAATTTGGTACTGGGTGCTCTGAAAAAAATCCAAGAAAAATCAACCAATATAAATGTGAAAATACCACCTACAAATTTATATCCAAATGACTCCTTATTTATCTTAGCCAGTTTTCTCACTTTGGCTCTAGCCGGTTCCATGAGTTCACCGATTACCTGATACAAACCGTTAAGGCCGCCCCAGATAATATAAGAAATGGCCGCACCATGCCACAAACCGCTGACAAGAAACACTACAATCTTGTTAAAATATTTCCGGAATGCCCCTTTTCGACTTCCCCCCAACGGAATGTAGAGATAATCCTTAAACCATGAGGTAAGTGATATATGCCAATTACGCCAGAACTCTGCAACTGACGAGGAAAAATACGGAGCCCTGAAATTCTCCATAAGATCTATTCCAAGCATTTTTGCCGATCCGATAGCGATTGTTGAATACCCCGCAAAGTCACAATATATCTGCACAGCAAAAAGAATTGTTGCCACCACCAAATAGTAACCTGACCAGTTTTCATAGTCACTGTAAGCCGTATCTACAAAAATTGCTATTCTGTCCGCCAATACAATCTTTAAGAAATATCCCCACAGCATAATAAGAAAACCGTCAATACATTTTTCAATATCAAATTTTCTTTCAACAAAAAGTTGCGATAACAAATTTTTAGAGCGTTCAATGGGGCCCGCTACCAGCTGCGGGAAAAAAGATACAAACAATGCATATTTTAAAATGTTCTTTTCAGACTTAATGTCTTCCCTGTATACATCAATGAGATATCCAAGAGCCTGAAAAGTGTAGAAAGAAATACCAACAGGCAAAATAATATCAAAGGTCGGAGCATTAAAATTGATTTTTAATTTACCGAGGGAAACGCTTAGGATATTTGTGAAAAAGCCAAAATATTTGAAAAAGAATAAAATACCTAAATTTATAAGAAGGCTGACAATCAAAACCGCCTTCTTTGAAATTGCCTGCTTCTTATCGCTTAAGGAAGTATTCTTTATTTTTTCAATTAATATTCCGCCAAGATATGTAACAACGGTTGACGTCAACAGTAATAATGAATATTTAACATTCCAGCACATATAGAAAAAGTAGCTGGAAAGAAGCAACCAAATATATTTAACCTTTTTAGGAAGCAAATAATAAATCAATAATACAATTGGGAAAAATATTAAAAACTGTGTCGAGTTAAAAAGCATCTTATTAATCTACCTTTACATTTTACTGTTCAAGTCTATATTATAAGTTTTTTTATACGGATTCAATAAAAAACCCTCAAACCAAAAGATTTGAGGGTTAATATATTTCACATTTATCAAATATCGATTTCTCCATCGAATACAACTTTAGCCGGACCGGTCATAAATACATGCTTTGTTTCTTCGTCCCATTTAACCTTTAAATCACCGCCAAGTAAATGAAGAATAATCTCATTGTCAGTAACTTTGTTTAAAACACCGGCTACAGTACTTGCGCAGGCACCTGTTCCGCATGCCCAGGTCTCCGCAGCGCCTCTCTCCCACACACGCATATTGACTTCTCCGCGGTTAATCACTTCAATGAACTCGGTATTTACGCGCTTTGGGAAAAATTCATGGTGTTCAAATGAAGGTCCGATTTTTTCGATTTCCAGGTCTTTTGTGGAATCCACATACACAATTGCATGGGGATTTCCCATGGAAACACAGGTTACATTATATTCCTTGCCATCAACGGTTAGCGGTTCATCAATAACCGCATCCCGCACCTTGTCTACAGGTTTTAATACAGAAACATCAACGGGAACCAGCGCAGGCTCAAGAATAGGTTCTCCCATATCAACGGTAATAAGAGAAACCTTTCCGTCCTCTATTTCAAAATGCAGTTTTTTAATTCCTGCCAGAGTTTCAACGGTAATATCTTCTTTATCAGTGAGACCGTAATCATATACATACTTTCCGACACATCTGATACCGTTTCCGCACATCTCTGCCTGTGAACCGTCGGCATTGTACATATCCATTTTAAAATCCGCCACATCGGAGGGTTTTATTAATATCAGTCCGTCTGAGCCGATTCCAAAATGTCGGTCACTTACAAAAATCGACACCTCAGAAGGATTTTTTACTTCTTCTTTAAAGCAGTTCACATATACATAGTCATTTCCTATGCCCTGCATTTTTGTAAACTTCATTGCTAAGTCTCCTCAAAGTTTTCATTTTTCGATTTAATCTAAAACAGACAAAAACGCACTAAATGGATCTGATTCTGTTTATGGCCATTACGGTATTTTCATACTTACCAAAAGCAGTGAGTCTGAAATATCCTTCACCGCTTGGTCCGAAACCGACACCGGGGGTACCTACCACATTTGCCTGTGAAAGTAAGCTGTCAAAATAATCCCAGCTCTTAAGCTTAAAAGGTGTTTTCATCCAGATATAGGGTGCGTTAACACCGCCTGATACCTCGTAGCCTGCTCCGTGAAGACCTTTTAAAATAATACGGGCATTACGCATATAATAGTCTACGGTTTCTTTTATCTGAGCCTGACCTTCTTCGCTGTAAATAGCTTCACCGGCTCTCTGCACAATATATGGCGCTCCGTTATATTTAGTGCCATGTCTTCTTGCCCAAAGAGAATGAAGCATTACGCCATCTCTAACAAGACTTTTGGGAATAACTGTATAGCCAAGTCTTAATCCTGTGAATCCGGCATTCTTAGAGAAAGAATGTAACTCGATTGCACATTCTCTTGCACCCTCACATTCATAAATCGAATGAGGCACGTCTTCTTCGGTAATATATGCTTCATAAGCGGCATCATATAAAATTACCGAACCGTTTTTGTTAGCATAATCAACCCACTTTTGAAGTTCGCTCTTTGTTATGGTTGCCCCGGTAGGATTGTTGGGGAAGCAAAGATAAATAAGGTCGGGAACCTCCTTGGGAAGGCAGGGAGCAAAGCCGTTGTCTTTGGTACAAGGCATATAAATAATATTGTCCCACATACCGGTTTCCTCAATGTAAGTGCCGGCTCTTCCGCTCATAACATTTGTATCCACATATACGGGATAAACAGGATCACAAACCGCCACCTTACAACCACGACCGAATATTTCCTGAATGTTGCCCGAATCGCTCTTTGCACCATCGGAAACAAAAATTTCGTCGGGAGAAATATCACAGCCTCTCTTTTTATAATCCCACTCCGCAATTGCACTTCTTAAAAATTCATAACCAAGATCGGGAGCATAACCTCTGAAGGTATCTTCGTTGGCCATTTCATCAACAGCCTTATGAAGAGCATCAATTACCACCGGCGGTAAAGGTCTTGTAACATCACCGATACCCAGTCTGATAATGGATTTCTCAGGATGTGCTGCTGCATACGCATTAACACGTTTGCCTATTTCGGAAAACAGATAACTTCCTCTTAATTTCAAATAATCTTCATTTACGCTTATCATTCCGGCATCACCTTTCTTAATATAAACGGGCAAAAGAACAATAATCTTATATCAACTTTTCTTTTGCCCTGATTATTCTTTTTATAGGTTTGTATAACCCATCAGGTACTCATCAACTTCTCTTGCACAGTCGCGGCCCTGTCTGATAGCCTTAACTACAAGTGACTGACCTGTATGCATATCGCCGGCTGTGAATACCTTGTCTACTGATGTCTTAAAGCTGCTGCCTGTTGTGGAAACATTGGTACGTCCGTCAACTTCAACGCCAAAAGCCTCGGTTATGTATGACTGGCTTCCCAAGAAACCGGCTGCAATAAGTACTAACTGGCAGGGAACTTCTTTTTCGGTGCCCTCAACAGGAACCATCATTCTTCTTCCGCTCTTTTCATCTACCTTTGATTCAAGACTTACAAGAACGGCACTTTCAAGTTCACCCTTCTTATTCTTCTTAAACTCTTTAACTGTAGTGGTATATATGCGGGGATCGTGACCGAATACCGCAATAGCTTCCTCCTGACCATAGTCTGTCTTGCAGACAAGGGGCCACTGAGGCCAGGGATTGGATTCTGCTCTTACATCGGGGGCTTTGGGCATCATTTCAAGTTGAGTCACCGACTTGCAGCCATGTCTTACACAGGTACCGACACAGTCGTTACCGGTATCACCGCCACCGATTACGATTACGTCCTTACCCTTTGCGGAAATGAAGGTACCTTCCTTAAGATTATTGTCCCAAAGGCTCTTTGTTGTTGATGTTAAGAAGTCAACGGCAAAATAAATTCCCTTTGCATCTCTTCCGGGCGCCTGGATATCACGAGGATTTGAAGCACCGCAGGCAAGAATAACCACATCGTAGTCCTTTAATATTTCCGCTGCCTTAATGTCTTTTCCCACATCCACAGAGGTCTTAAATTCAACACCTTCCGCTTCCATAACTTCTACTTTTCTGTCAATAATCTGCTTCTCAAGCTTCATGTTGGGTATACCGTACCTGAGAAGTCCGCCTACTCTGTCATTTCTTTCAAATACAGTTACCTTATGACCTCTTGAATTAAGCTGGTCTGCCGCTGCAAGGCCGGAAGGGCCGGAACCGATTACCGCAATCTTTTTGCCTGTGCGGTTTACCGGGGGCTTAGGACCTGCAAGACCGTTTGCATAAGCATATTCGATGATTGCCATTTCGTTTTCTTTTGTGGCAACCGCATCACCGTTAAGACCGCAGGTGCAGGCCTTTTCGCAAAGGCCGGGGCACACGCGGCAAGTAAACTCAGGGAAGTTACTTGTTTTATGAAGTCTTAAATATGCCTGTTCAAAGTTTCCGCGATAAACAAGATCGTTCCACTCCGGAATCAGGTTATTAAGGGGGCAACCCGAAGTCATGCCTTTGATTGTCATACCTGCCTGGCAGAAAGGAACACCGCATTCCATACAACGTGCTCCCTGCTTCTTTTGTTCCTCAAGTGAAAGAGGGATATGAAACTCGTTAAAGTTTTTGATTCTTTCCAAAGGTTCGATTGCTTTGGCTTCTTTTCTTTCGTAATCTAAAAATCCTGTAGCTTTTCCCATTATTCACATCCTCCTTCCTACTTTGTAAGTGCATTGAAAGCTTCAATCTGAGCCTGTTCACTGCTAAGACCCTTCTCTTCCATCTGCACGATAGTCATCATCATTTTCTTGTAATCATGAGGCACAATCTTCTTGAACTTGGGAAGGTATGCACTGAAGTTTTCGATTACTTCCTTACCCTTCGCAGAATCGGTTCTCTTTACATGTTCCTCAATTATTTCTTTAAGTTCCAATACATCGTATTTATTGGTTACGGGCTCTAAGGATACCATTGACTTGTTAAGCTTTCTGTACAAAGAAGCATCCTCATCGAGTACATAAGCAATACCGCCGCTCATACCTGCCGCAAAGTTCTTGCCGGTACGTCCAAGTACAACAGCTCTGCCGCCTGTCATATATTCACAGCCGTGATCGCCGCAGCCTTCAACAACAGCAGTGGCACCGGAATTTCTAACCGCAAATCTTTCGCCGGCAACACCGTTGATAAATGCTTTACCGCTTGTTGCACCGTACAAAGCTACGTTACCGATAACGATATTTTCATCTTCCTTGTAGCCTGCAGACTTGGGAGGATAAACAGTTAAGATACCACCGGAAAGACCTTTTCCGAAGTAGTCATTGCTGTCACCTTCAAGCTCCAGCGTAAGTCCCTTAGGTACAAATGCACCAAAACTCTGTCCGCCGGCACCGTTACATTTAACATGAAGGGTGTCATCTTCAAGGCTTTCTCCAAAATGTCTTGTAACCTCTGCGCCAAGCAATGTACCTACAGATCTGTCTGTGTTGGTTACAGCTATTGTTGTATCACCGGCTTTTCCGGTCTTTAAGTTTTCTTCAAAGGCCTTGATCAATATCTTTTCATCAACGGTCTTTTCAAGTTCGAAGTCGTATTCTTTCTTCTTTGTATAATTGATTTTTCCGGTTTCCTTGATGAAAGGATTTTCAATGATTGCTGACATATCTACTTTAGAGAGACGACCTTCTTTTGCAATATCCTTTACCTTTAAGAAATCGGAACGTCCAACAAGTTCATCAACAGTCTTAACACCAAGTTCAGCCATAATTTCTCTGAGTTCCTGGGCTATAAACTTCATGAAGTTTACAACATATTCGGGCTTACCGGTGAAGCGCTTTCTAAGCTCGGGGTTCTGGGTTGCAACACCCACGGGGCAGGTATCAAGGTTACATACACGCATCATTACACATCCCATTGTTACAAGGGGAGCTGTGGCAAAACCGAATTCCTCGGCACCCAGCATTGCGGCAATTGCAACATCACGTCCGCTCATTAACTTACCGTCGGTTTCGATAATAACTTTATTTCTTAAGCCGTTCATAACAAGGGTCTGATGAGCTTCGGCAAGACCTAATTCCCAGGGAAGACCTGCATTGTGGATGGAACTTCTGGGAGCTGCACCGGTACCGCCGTCATAACCGGAAATAAGAATTACCTGTGCACCTGCCTTGGCAACACCTGAAGCAACGGTACCTACACCGGCCTCGGAAACAAGCTTAACGGAAATTCTTGCCTGCTTATTGGCATTCTTTAAGTCGTAAATAAGCTGAGCCAAATCTTCGATTGAGTAAATATCGTGGTGCGGAGGAGGTGAAATAAGTGATACACCGGGAGTTGAAAGACGAGTCTTTGCAATCCAGGGGTATACCTTCTTTCCGGGAAGGTGTCCGCCTTCACCGGGCTTTGCACCCTGCGCCATCTTAATCTGAATTTCTTTTGCACTTACAAGGTATTTGCTGGTTACACCGAAACGACCGGAAGCAACCTGCTTAATAGCCGAACACTTATTAAGTCCGTCGGGTCCGATGGTAAGACGTTCATCTTCTTCACCGCCTTCACCGGAGTTTGACTTACCGTGAATCATATTCATGGCAATTGCCATGGTCTCATGGGCTTCCTTGGAGATGGAACCATATGACATGGCACCTGTCTTAAATCTCTTAACAATATCATCAACCGATTCAACCTCATCGATAGAAATGCTCTTCTTTGAAGAATTGAATTCAAGAAGTCCTCTTAAGTTTCTGATGGAATCTTCCTTGTCGATTAATGCGGTATATTCCTTGAAGGACTTATAATCGCCGGTTCTTGTAGCCAACTGTAAAAGATGGATGGTTTCGGGATTATACATATGTTCTTCCTTACCGCTTCTCATCTTGTGAAGACCTCTGCTGTCAAGGGTTGCATCAGTGGGAAGATCTAAGGGATCAAAGGCCTTTGAATGCTGCATTTCAACATCTTTCTGAATATCGTCAAGACCGATACCGCCGATTCTGCTGACTGTTCCCTTAAAGTATTTATTTACTACCTTAGAATTAATACCGATGGCTTCAAATATCTTAGCGCCCTGATAGGACTGAATTGTGGAAATACCCATCTTTGAAGCAATCTTAATGATTCCGCTGATTACTGCCTCGTTATACGCGTCAACGGCCGCATAGTAATCCTTATCAAGCATATTAAGGTCTATGAGCTCCTGAATGCTTTCCTGAGCAAGATAAGGGTTGATGGCAGAAGCACCGTAACCTAAAAGTGTTGCGAAATGATGAACCTCGCGAGGCTCACCGCTTTCAAGTATTACCGAAAGGCTTGTACGTTTCTTTGTCTGAACAAGGTACTGCTGAAGAGCCGAAACTGCCAAAAGTGAAGGAATGGCAACGTGGTTTTCATCAAGTCCTCTGTCAGAAAGAATAAGGATATTCGCACCGTCTCTGTGAGCACGATCAGCTTCAACAAAAAGATGATCGATAGCCTTCTCAAGAGAAGTGTTTTTATAATATGTAATCGGAATAGTCTCAACCTTGAATCCTTCTACATCCATACTCCTTATCTTCATAAGGTCGGTGGTTGTAAGAATAGGATTGTTGATACGAAGCATCTTACAGTTGTCTTCGTGTTCTTCCAAAACGTTTCCGCTCTTACCAAGATAGATAGTTGTAGCAGTAACGATTTTTTCTCTTATGGAGTCAATGGGCGGGTTTGTAACCTGCGCAAAGAGCTGCTTAAAGTAGTTGAATAAGGGCTGATGGTGGTTTGAAAGAACAGCCAGGGGAATATCCACACCCATGGCACCGATTCCTTCTGCTCCGTTAAGAGCCATGGGAAGGATTGATGTGGTAAGTTCTTCATAAGAATAACCAAAAGCCTTCTGAAGTCTTGAACGTTCTTCCTTGGTATGGGTAGGAACTCTCTTATTGGGAATCTTTAAATCCACAAGGTTAATAAGATTTTTATCAAGCCATTCACCGTAAGGCTGCTTTGTGGCATAAGAAGTCTTAAGCTCTTCATCATCGATAAGGCGGCCTTCAACAGTGTCGACCAACAGCATCTTACCGGGTTTTAAACGGTCTTTAACCTTAATACGGCTTTCATCTATGGGAAGTACACCTACTTCCGAAGAAAGAATCAAATAATCATCATTGGTAACATAGAATCTCGAAGGACGAAGACCGTTTCTGTCAAGAACCGCACCCATAATGTCGCCGTCAGAGAAAAGAATTGAAGCGGGACCGTCCCAGGGCTCCATCATTGTTGAATAATACTGATAGAAATCCCTTCTTTCCTGGCTCATTGCTGTATTGTTTGCCCAGGGTTCGGGAATTGTAAGCATTACAGCCAAAGGCAGAGGAAGTCCGTTCATTACCAAAAATTCCAATGTATTATCAAGCATTGAAGAGTCTGAACCTGCAGTATTTACTACGGGAGTAATCTTTGAAAGTTCTTCCTCCAAAAAGTCTGAGTACATGGTTTCTTCGCGGGAAAGCATACGATCGGCATTTCCCTTAATTGTATTAATTTCACCGTTATGAACGATAAATCTGTTAGGATGCGCTCTCTCCCAGCTCGGATTTGTATTGGTAGAGAAACGTGAGTGAACGATTGCGATTGCCGACTCATATGCTTCGTTGTGAAGATCCGCAAAGAAAGTTCTTAACTGACCAACCAGGAACATACCTTTATATACAATAGTTCTGCTTGAAAGTGATGCTACATAGGTGTTATCACAGGTCTGTTCAAACACACGACGAGCCACATAAAGACGACGATCAAATTCAAGACCCTTAGCCACATTGGCGGGCTTCTTTACGAAGGCCTGCATAATATAAGGCATACAGTCTACTGCTTTCTTACCAAGAACGGCAGGCTTTGTGGGAACTGTTCTCCAGCCTATTACCTCCATTCCTTCTTTTTCCACGATGATTTCAAACATCTTCTTAGCCTGATTACGTTTAATCCCATCCTGGGGGAAGAAAAACATACCGATACCGTATTCTCTCTCGGCACCGATTTTAAAACCGGCTTCCTCGGCTGCCTTTGAGAAAAACTTGTGTGATATCTGAAGTAAAATACCTACACCGTCACCGGTTTTTCCTTCGGCATCCTTACCGGCTCTGTGCTCTAAGTTTTCAACAATACTGAGAGCGTCGGAAACAGTCTGGTGAGTCTTTATGCCTTTGATACTTACAACCGCACCGATACCGCAGTTATCATGCTCAAACTCGGGGCTGTATAAACCGGCTGCCTTCATTTCTTTGGTTTGAAAGTTATCCATTTTTTGATCCTCTCTTTCATTTTTTATCCTTTTGCCGGATCACTTTCTGGGCAAAAGAAAAAGACACTTTTAATTCACATTCAAAAAAGAATGTGAATCAAAAATGCCCCATTGCATTTCACTTTATTGATTTCCGTCCTATTCGCCTAAGCTCGCCTTTATAAATGCTGCAAATAAAGGATGCGGCTTATTGGGACGACTCTTAAATTCCGGATGGAACTGAACGCCCACATGGAATCTGTTTTCAGTTACTTCGGCTGCCTCGACAATCATCTCATCGGGTGAGGTACCGCTTATTGTTAAGCCCTTTGCCTGCATTTCATCTCTGAATTTGTTATTAAATTCAAAACGATGTCTGTGGCGCTCGGAAATCTCCGCCGCACCATAAGCTTCGCTTAACTTTGTGCCGGGAACAATCTTACAAGGATATGCTCCAAGTCTCATTGTACCACCTTTCCAAAGAACTTTCATCTGTTCTTCCATAAGATCGATTACGGGATGAGAACTTTCCGGTGCAAATTCTGCAGAATCGGCATCTGCCATGCCGCATACATTCCTTGCAAATTCAATTGCCAGCACCTGCATTCCAAGACAAATACCCAAATAAGGAATATTGTTTTCTCTTGCGAATCTGCATGCTACAATCTTGCCTTCAACACCTCTGTTGCCGAAACCTCCGGGAACCAGAATACCGTCAAGACCCTTTAACTTTTCAGCTACATTTTCTTCTGTAATCTCTTCACTGTCAATCCATTCGATATCAACCTGTGCATCGTTGGCATATCCGCCGTGAAGAAGTGATTCCCTTACTGAAAGGTAAGCATCATGCAAGGCAACATATTTACCTACAATTGCTATCTTTGTTGTCTTTGAGAGATTTGCAATTTTGGAAACCATATCGGTCCATTCGGAAATATCGGGCTTGCTTGTATCAAGTCCAAGATGTCTGCATACCACCTCATCAAGACCATGGTTATGAAGCATTAAAGGTGCTTCATAAAGACAATTCATTGTATTGTTTTCTATTACACAGTCCTTGGGTACATTACAGAAAAGAGAAATCTTATCCATAATGGACTGCTCAAGAGGTCTGTCCACACGACATACAATCACGTTAGGATTAATACCTAAAGACTGAAGTTCCTTTACTGAATGCTGTGTAGGTTTTGACTTATGTTCATCGGAACCTGAAAGCCAGGGAACCAGGGTTACATGAATAAAACAGCAATTCTCTCGACCCTTTTCAAGGGATACCTGTCTGATTGCTTCAAGGAAGGGCTGACTTTCGATATCACCGATGGTTCCTCCGATTTCAGTAATAAGTACATCGGCATTGGAGCTTTCCGCTCCCATATAAATAAAATGCTTTATCTCATCGGTAATGTGAGGGATAACCTGAACAGTCTGACCAAGATACCCGCCCTGTCTTTCCTTATTTAATACGTTCCAGTAAACCTTACCGGAAGTTAAGTTTGAATACTTATTTAAGTCTTCGTCTATGAATCTTTCATAGTGGCCAAGGTCCAAGTCTGTCTCCGCACCGTCATCGGTTACGAAAACCTCGCCGTGCTGATAGGGACTCATGGTACCCGGGTCTACGTTCATATAAGGATCCAGCTTTTGGGAAGCTACCTTATACCCTTTCATTTTTAATAATCTGCCAAGAGATGCTGCCGTAATTCCTTTGCCCAGTCCCGATACAACACCACCGGTTACAAATACATGTTTTGTCATGGATTTACCTCTTTTATACAGGCCTCAACCACCTGTTTTTTATCCATAGTGATGAATGATATACTGAGCTACTTCTGTTCTCGTAACTCTGTCATCCATCGCTTTTCTTTCAATATATTTATGCGCTTCCTCTTCAGACATTCCTTCATAAGAAATAAGTAAACATTTTGCCTTCGATACGGTTTTTAAACTGTCGAGTTTAGTCTGGAGCTTTTTATTTTCCTGTTTAACCATGTCAAGACGTCTTTGGGCAACCTTGGCAAGCTTTATGGCTCCCCACAAAAGCTGCCTGTTTATCGGTTTCCCCACTGTAATAACACCAAAGTTTTCAACTCTTTCAGTTACCTCGTCCTGATATTCGGCCTTAACAAACAGGATTACCTGGCATATATTCTTTTCAGCAATGTCAATGGAAAGCTGCTCTCCACTGACGCCCCTTATAGGTGTATTTATAAGACACAAATCATAGTCAAACTCGACTATTTTTCTTTTTGCCTCTTCGCCGTTTTCCACCACCGTCAATTCGTTGTATTCCGTCTGACTTAGGAAATCTTTGAAATACTCTACACCTTTTGGAGCATCACATACAATCAATGCTCTGCTCATAAGCTCTAATCCTTTCATTAAAATCGGGAAATCGGATTTTTCGGTTTACAATCTGTTCTTTTCCACAACTTCTATGAAATGATTGGCCATGTCTTTGCACTTTCCGTTCTGTAAAAACTGACTCTTTTTAGCTATATCTACAGCTTCCGCAAGGCTTAATGGAAGCTTTTCATACTTTTCTTTTTGTTCCTCACTGGCATGACGACTGTCTATATCCAAAGGTGGCGGTAATGTTTCTTTACCTCTGATTCCTGCAAGTCCCGCCTGAATAACCATGGCAAATGCAAGATAAGGATTTATTCCGGAATCCGGAGATCTTAAAACAAAACAGGTCTTTTTACCGTTAACAATCGGAACTCTTAACAGTCTTGAACGGTTCTGCGCTGACCAGTTAATATACTTCGGAGCTTCATTTTCACCGAATCTTTCATATGATTCAGCCTGTGTATTAAGAAATACCGTTATATCTTTCATGCGGTGCAGCACACCTGCCATAAAGTTTGCCGTAAACTGAGGATCCACATCATCGATGTTCACGCCGTTTCTCCAGGTGGAAACCTTCATATGAAGACCGTTTCCGCTCTTACCTTTAATGGGCTTCGGAGCAAAAGAAGCATATACACCGTTTCTTGCCGCAATGGCACCGACTACATTTTTATAAGTAATGTAGTTATCCGCCGTTCCCAAAGCATCGGAGGTCTTAAAATCGATTTCATTCTGACCGGGACCTGCTTCATGATGGGATTCCTTGGGCTGAATGCCCATTTCTTCAAGGCATAAGCAAATTTCTCTACGTATATTTTCACCACGATCCAAAGGAGAGATATCCATATATCCGCCCTGATCCCAGGGTTCGTCGGTAGGACGGCCTTCTTCATCGGTTTTAAATAAGTAGAACTCGCTCTTTAATCCAATACGGCAGGAAAAGCCTAAATCAGCGCATTCCTGCAATGTATCCTGTAAAAATTTTCTTGCATCATAAGGGTAAGGGACACCGTCGGGAGTAACCACATCACAGTAAAATCTGATTACGCGGCCCTGCTGAGGTCTCCAGGGAAGAACTGACAATGTGCCGGGATCGGGTTTGAGAAATAAATCCTGGTATACCGGATCGTCATATCCAAGAATAAGAAAAGAATCAAAATGCATACCCATATCAAAGGCTTCTCTGAGCTGCTGGGGCATTATAGAAATATTTTTTTGATTTCCGAAAATATCACAAAAAGCCAAGCGTATAAACTTGACATCGTTATCCTCTACAAATTCCATTACTTCTTCTACAGTATAGTTTGACATTACAATGTTCCTCTCAAAATCTTTAAAAAAATGGCGTTCGAAGCTAACGGGAGAAAGATATTATCTCGATAAACTCCGAACGCCTTTGTTCGTTTTTAAGTTAGTAACATTGTATTACTGTATACAATATTTGTAAAGTACAATATTAATATTTTTTAGACCGTATTTATTGTTATTAATTAACAAAAAACCGTAATCATTTTTGTTGCATTTATTCAACGTCCTGAAGAGCTTCGAAATCTTCTTCACCGGTACGAACCTTAACAACCTTGGCAACGTCGTAAACAAAGATCTTACCGTCACCGATATGTCCGGTGTAAAGAGTTTTCTTAGCAACATCGATAACCTGTTCTACAGGAATCTTGCTGATAACAACTTCAACCTTAACCTTGGGAAGTAATGTAGCATCCATTTCAACACCACGGTATCTTTCGCCGGCACCCTTCTGGATACCACAACCCATAACCTGTGTTACTGTCATACCTGTTACACCAAGTTCGTTCATTGCTCTACGTAATCTGTCATAAGCAGAAAGCTTAGCAATAATAACAACCTTGTAAATACCTGTTGCGGTAACGGGAGTGGAAGCTGAAACAACCTTGACTGCTGTTTCTTTCTGAACTTCTGATGCTCCGGTGTATTCCGATACACCAAGGTCTGTGTTTTCGTTGATAGACATTGTGTTTTCTGAAATATCCATAATGGAGAAGCCTGCGTAAGCTGAAGCCAGACCATGTTCTGTTGAGTCAAGACCCATAATTTCTTCTTCCTCGGTAACACGAAGACCGAAGATTGCTTTAATTAAATAGAAGGTACCGATAATTGTAATTGCTGCCCATGCCATAACGGTTACAACACCTAAGCACTGAATACCAAGAAGCTTAAAGCCGCCGCCGTAGAAAAGACCTTTCATAACAGCGCCTGAAGCATCTTCAATAGCATAATCGGGAGTAGTTCCTGTTGCGAATAAACCAACAGCGATTGTACCCCAGATACCGTTCAAGAAGTGAACTGCTACAGCACCAACGGGATCGTCGATATGAAGAACATAATCAAGGAACCAAACACCAAAGCAAACAAGTAAACCTGCTACAATACCGATTACGATGGCACCAAAGCCGTCAACTACATCGCAGGGAGCTGTAATAGCTACAAGGCCTGCAAGTGAAGCATTCAAACACATTGAAACATCGGGCTTGCCATATTTAATCCAGGTAAAGATCATACAAACAACTGTTGCAACTGCGGGAGCTACTGTTGTTGTTAAAAATACAGAACCAAGAGATTCAACCGAGGTACAAGCTGCACCGTTAAAGCCATACCAGCCAAACCAGAGGATAAAGCATCCAAGAGCACCTGCTGTAATGTTGTGACCGGGAATAGCATTTACTTTTACAATTTTGCCGTCAGCATCTTTGCTGAACTTACCGATACGTGCTCCAAGCATCTTAGCTCCGATTAATGCACAGGTACCACCTACCATATGGATTGCACAGGAACCTGCGAAATCATGGAAGCCTAGCTGAGCTAACCAGCCGCCGCCCCAAATCCAGTGAGCTTCGATTGGATAAATAAGTCCTGAAATAATTCCTGAGTATACACAGTAAGAAATAAACTTTGTTCTTTCTGCCATAGCACCGGATACGATTGTAGCGGTTGTAGCACAGAATACCAGGTTAAATACGAACTGTGAAAGCATTCCTTCTTCAGCGAACTGAGGATATGCTGTAAAAATGTCAAAACCGGGCTTTCCGATAAAGCCTAATAAATCTTCTCCCAAGAGGAGAGAAAAACCGATAAGAATAAAGGTTACGGTACCAATACAGAAGTCCATAAGGTTCTTCATAATAATGTTACCTGTGTTTTTAGCTCTGGTAAAACCTGCTTCTACCATTGCAAATCCTGCCTGCATCCAGAATACCAATGCAGCACCGATCAGAAACCAAACACCAAAGGTTTGAGCACTGATTGCATCAAAAATTTCCTGTGTCATAATAATTTCCTCCTTACCCGTCCAAATTTTTTAATCAGCGGACCGGTATATACAAAAAGGTGCGAATCCTTTCGGACTCGCACCCCATTGTGCTTTTTTAATATTTTCTTTTCCCTGATAAGGAACTATTTTACGGAGTAAAGAATTTCGCCGTATGTAGGATAAGGCCAAATCTTACCGGGAACAAGTACTTCAAGTGCATCAACTATCTCACGAAGTTCACTCATATCCTCGAAGAGTACTTCTCTTGCATACTTAGCAGATTCGAATACTTCACTTATTTCAGAACCCTTTTCAATGTCTGCTTCAAGCTTTTCAAGCTTATCGGTCATTGCTTCAACAAGAGCTGAAACCTTGGCTAACTGCTTGCTTTCAACTGCTGTGCCTACGCCTGCGTCTGCTTTAGCCTTAACGGTTTTAGCGATTTCTCCTTCAAACTCATAAGCAGCTGCCATGATATCTTTCTTAACCATTGAATCCATTGTAAGAGCTTCAATGTGAATAATCTTTTCGTAATTCTCAAGCATGATATCGTAACGGCTCATAAGCTCAGTCTTTGAATATACGCCATGCTTTGTGAATACTTCGATAGCCTTGTCTGAAATGAATGCGGGAAGAGCATCTACTGTAGACTTTAAGTTTGCAAGTCCTCTCTTTTCTGCTTCCTTAACCCATTCATCGGCATAACCGTTACCGTTGAAGATAATTCTCTGGTGAGCTGTAAGTTCTCTTCTTACAAGTTCATTTAAGCCCTTTTCAAAATCGTCAGCCTTTTCAAGTTCACCGGCAAACTGATCAAGAACTTCAGCTACGATAGTGTTAAGTACTACGTTTGGTCCTGAAATGGAAGCTGAAGAACCAAGAGATCTGAACTCGAACTTGTTACCTGTGAATGCGAAGGGTGAAGTACGGTTTCTGTCGGTAGTATCCTGAGGAATGTGAGGAAGTACCGTAGCACCGATAGACATTAACTTCTTTTCTTTATCATGGTAATCGGTTCCGTTTATGATTGATTCAACAATACCTTCAAGTTCATCCCCAAGGAACATTGAAATGATTGCGGGAGGTGCTTCGTTAGCACCAAGTCTGTGATCGTTACCTGCAGATGCAACGGATACTCTTAATAATTCCTGATAATCATCAACAGCCTTGATAACTGCTGTAAGGAAAAGAAGGAACTGAGCGTTCTGGGAAGGTGTTGCACCGGGCTCAAGAAGGTTCATTCCTGTATCTGTTGAAATTGACCAGTTGTTGTGCTTACCTGAACCGTTAACTCCTGCGAAGGGCTTTTCATGTAAGAGACAAGCCATTCCGTGACGGGAAGCGATAGTCTTCATAAGTTCCATTGTCAACTGGTTGTGATCGGTTGCAATGTTTGTGGTTGAGAAGATGGGAGCCAATTCATGCTGTGCGGGAGCAACTTCATTGTGCTTTGTCTTTGCAAGAATACCAAGCTTCCAAAGTTCCTCGTCAAGTTCTTTCATGTAGGAAGAAACTCTCTCTTTAATGGTACCGAAGTAATGGTCCTCGAGTTCCTGGCCCTTAGGAGGCTTAGCCCCGAAAAGGGTTCTTCCTGTGTAAATGATATCAGGTCTCTTGTTGTATACTTCCTTATCAATTAAGAAGTATTCCTGTTCAGGACCTACTGTAGTAATAACGCGCTTAACATCGCTGTTACCAAAAAGCATAAGCACTCTTACAGCAGACTTATCAAGAGCCTGCATTGAACGAAGCAAGGGAGTTTTCTTGTCCAGTGCTTCTCCTGAATAGGAACAGAATGCTGTAGGAATGCACAATGTGTCATCTTTAATAAATGCGTAGGATGTAGGATCCCATGCTGTATATCCTCTTGCTTCGAAGGTTGCTCTTAATCCGCCTGAAGGGAAAGAAGAAGCATCGGGTTCACCTTTAACAAGTTCCTTACCTGAGAAGCTCATAATTACCTTTCCGCCGGGTTCGGGGCTGATAAAGGAATCGTGCTTTTCTGCAGTAATACCTGTCATGGGCTGGAACCAGTGAGTGAAGTGAGTTGCACCCTGCTCAATAGCCCAATCTTTCATAGCATGAGCAACAACATTAGCTACGTCCAACTGGAGGTGTAAACCTTCATCTATTGTCTTCTTCAAGGCCTTGTAGGTATCCTTGGGAAGTCTTTCCTTCATGACTTCGTCATTGAATACTTTACTTCCGAAAAGTTCAGGTACATTCATTGTCATAATCTTGTCCTCCGTTTTTTATTTTAGGTCTAATATGCAAAAAACGTGTATGCCCCTCTTCAGTGCATACACGCCTTTGTGTACTAAGTTATATTCATTTAGCAACCGCTCTGTCCGTAGTTCTTAAGAACTCTTGCGGAAGGATCGTTTACATCACAGTTTTCCCAGTTTTTGTTAGGCATCCAGAAGTCTTTAATCATCTCTGCCTGTCCGGGATAATATTTTTCAAATAACTCTCTGTATAATAAAGATTCCTTGGTAAAGGGCTTTGAGAAAGAATACTTTGCTGCTTTACTTTCGAATTCTTCATCGCTGTACAAGCTCTCAGCATATTCTTTAATGTAGTCAACCATTGAATGACCAACCGCATCGGAGAAAGCTGCTTTTTCTCTGAATAATATATCGTAAGGTAAATAGTCATCGCCTTCAAATGCATGTCTTAAAAGATATTTACCTTTGTTGTACTTGTTCATCTTAAGTTCCGGATTGATGCTCATTACATATTTTACAAATGCCAAATCACCAAAAGGAACTCTTGCTTCCATGGAGTTTACCGAAATACATCTGTCAGCTCTTAATACGTCATACATATAAAGTTCTCTCAAACGCTTTTCGGCTTCTTTCTGGAACTCCTCAGCATCGGGAGCGAAGTCTGTATATTTGTAACCGAAGATTTCATCGGAAATCTCGCCGGTAAGAAGTACTCTTACATCTGACTGTTCCTTAATACCTTTGCAGATAAGATACATACCCATGCTGGCTCTTACTGTTGTAATATCGTAGGTACCAAGAATCTTAACAACCGTTTCAAGGTTTTCAAGAACTATATCCTTGTTGATTATTATCTCGTGATGATCGCTTCCGATATAGTCTGCAACTTCTTTAGCATACTTAAGATCGATTGCGTCCTCGTTCATACCGATTGCATAAGTCTTTATAGGCTTACCGAGAATCTTCTGTGAGATGGCACACACAAGTGAGCTGTCCAAACCACCGCTTAATAAGAAACCTACGGGAGCGTCTGCATCAAGTCTCTTTTCAACACCCTTAATAAGAAGATCTCTTATTTTGCTGCATGCAGTTTCCAAATCATCGCTGCTGTATTCCTGTCTTGCAGCCAAATCGTTGTAACATACAAATTCACCATCAATATAATAATGTCCGGGAGGGAAAGGCATTACCTTATCGGTAAGCTTCACAATGTTCTTAGCTTCACTTGAGAACATTATTTCTCCGGCTTTATCATATCCATAGAATAAAGGTCTGATTCCTATGGGATCTCTCGCAGCTATAAGCTGACCTGTTTCTCCGTCGTAAATAATCATTGCAAATTCCGCATCGAGCTTTTCAAACATTTCCAAACCGTATTTTTCATACATAGGAAGAATGATTTCACAGTCTGATTCGCTTTCAAAAGTATAACCTTCTTTGATAAGCGCTTCCTTCTCGGGGCGGAAGCCATATAATTCACCGTTACATACCACTGCGCTTTCGCCTAAACGAAAGGGCTGCATTCCGGCATCGGTAAGTCCCATAATTGCCAAACGCTGAAATCCAAGATAGCAATCTCCGATTTCAATCACCTGTTCCATATCGGGACCTCTTGAGGTAGTCTCAGCAAAATTATTCTGGAATGCCTCCATTGTGATATTCTTTTTTGACATACCCATTATTGAACACATTGCCTGAGCTCCTCCTTGTTTGTTTTTTGGCATCTTTTGCTTCACCGAATTGTTTTTGAAACAAAAAAATGGCGTCAGAGACTAATCACGTTAATCTCTGGCGCCTTTGCCATTTCTTGAGCATTATAATAATCACCCAATTTTTATTTGTCAACAGTTTTTTTATTTTTTTGTCCGCTTGTTCTTCGTCTGGCAAAAAAATTATTCTCTGTTTATTTTTCCTTCAAAACGGTCTTTTCTCGTATCTGCAGGTATAGTGGTCGGATATTCGCCGTTAAAGCAAGCTCCGCAATATCCTCCGGACGCGTTGCTTATACCGTTTTCGCTGATTAATTCCCCAAGAGATTCCATCGGAAGAAATCCCAAAGAATCAGCACCGAGAATTTCCGTTATTTCTTCAATACTGTGCTGATTTGCAATCAGGTTCTCCTCGGAATCTATATCCGTTCCGTAGAAGCAGGGATGTCTGAAAGGCGGAGCGGAAATACGAATATGTATCTCTGCTGCACCGGCATCTCTTAATAGTTTAATTAGTCTTTGAGAAGTGGTTCCGCGTACGATCGAGTCATCAATAAGGACTACTCTCTTACCTTCCAAAACACTTTTTACCGGACTCAGTTTGATCTTAACCTGGTCAAAACGGTGCTCCTGTCCGGGTGCAATAAAGGTCCTTCCTATATATTTATTTTTAATAAGTCCGATTTCGTAAGGAATGCCGGATTCTCTTGAATAACCTATGGCGGCATCAAGTCCGCTGTCCGGAACACCAATCACCACATCTGCATCCACAGGATAGTCTCTTGCAAGTATTTCACCTGCTTTAATTCTAGCCTGGTGAACAGAGACTCCGTCTATGACCGAATCAGGTCTGGCAAAATAAATATATTCAAAAATACATGTTTTCTTTTCACGAATTCCACAGTGTTCTTTTCTTGAAGTTACACCGTCGTCGGAGAAAATAATAATTTCCCCGGGTTCCACGTCTCTGACAAATTCAGCACCGACAGCTCTTAATGCGCAGCTCTCCGATGCAACAACATAAGCACCGTCCTCAGTAATTCCATAGCATAAAGGCCTAAAGCCTCTTGGGTCTCTTACTGCCACAAGCTTTGTCGATGACATCAAAACGAGTGAATATGCACCTTCAAGAGAAGGCAGTGCTCTGCTTACCGCGTCTTCTATGCTTGGTGCGGTAAGTCGTTTTCTCGTAATCATATAGGCTATGGTTTCTGTATCACTTGTGGAATTAAAAATGGCGCCGGACATTTCAAGTTCATCACGAAGTTCCAAAGCATTGCTAAGATTTCCGTTATGAGCCAAAGCCATTTTGCCTTTCATATGATTAACTTCGATGGGCTGGCAGTTATTTCTGGTAGTGCCGCCGGTGGTTCCGTAACGAACATGGCCCACCGCAATTCGTCCACTTGGATATTTACTTAATTCCTCGGCAGTAAAAGCATCACTTACCAGGCCCATGTCCTTATGTGAATAAAAGACACCTTCATCGTTAACTATTATTCCACAGCTTTCCTGACCTCTGTGCTGAAGTGCATATAAGCCGTAGTAAGCCATTCCGGCAACATTAACGGAAGTCGGACTGAATACGCCGAACACACCGCATTCTTCGTGAATCTCTTCTTTTGTTGAAGCGTTTGTCAAATCATTTATCGATTTTTTCATCAAATCCATCAGCTTCTCCTTAAAAAATAGGTGCAACACAGATAGTCTGCTCTTCAAGTACATCCAGAATCACCTTAACGGTATCAAGTGAAGTAAATGTGGTTACATTATTTTCAATGGCACATCTTCTGATTGCCACACCGTCTACATAGTGAATGCCGGAAAGAATGGCGCGGGTATTAAGAACATAACTTACATGACCGGAGCGAATGGATTCAAGAACCTCTTCGCTGCCCTCGCTTAATTTTCTTCTTACTCTTGCTCGAATTCCCTTTTCTTTTAGGAAATCTGCTGTACCGATGGTAGCCTCGATATTAAAGCCCATATCATAAAAGCGCTTTACAAGCGGAAGCGCTTCTTCTTTGTCCTCGTCGGCTAAAGTAACCAGCACGGTTCCGTAGTTTTGAAGATGAATTCCCGAAGCAATCAAAGCCTTATACATGGCTCTGTGAAGAGTTTTATCATACCCGATTGCTTCACCTGTTGACTTCATTTCGGGTGAAAGATATGCATCCATTCCCTTTAGCTTTGAGAAAGAAAATGCAGGAACTTTAACATACCAGTTATCTCTTTCATCGGGATATAAATCCATAATTCCCTGCTCTTTAAGGCTTACACCCAGAATTGCCAGGGTGGCTATGTCTGCAAGCTGATATCCTGTTGCCTTTGATAAGAAAGGAACCGTACGAGAAGATCTGGGATTTACTTCGATAATAAATACATCATCGTTTTCGTCTACAATAAACTGAATATTAAATAAACCTACGATACCGATTCCAAGACCAAGTTTCTTTGCATATCTAAGAATCGTTCCTTTAACCTTATCCGAAATGCTGAAAGGAGGGTATACACTTATGGAGTCGCCGGAATGAACGCCGGTACGCTCAACAAGTTCCATAATACCGGGAACAAAAACATTTCTGCCGTCACAAATAGCATCAACCTCTACCTCTCGGCCCTTAATGTAACGGTCAACAAGTACGGGCTTGTCAACATCAACTTCAACGGCGCTCTTTAGATACTTACGCATATCCGCTTCTTTAGATACTATCTGCATTGCGCGTCCGCCCAGTACAAAGCTTGGACGTACAAGTACAGGATATCCGATTTCTGCTGCCGCTTTTACACCGTCTTCTATATTGGTTACCGCCATACCCTTGGGCTGGGGAATTTCAAGTTCACTTAAAAGATGCTCAAACAGGTCTCTGTCTTCGGCCTTATCGATGGCATCACAATCTGTTCCTATAATGGTTACACCGTATTCCTTAAGTGGCTTGGCCAGGTTAATCGCCGTCTGTCCGCCAAGGATTGCTATTACTCCTTCCGGTTTCTCCATTTCAATAATATTCATTACATCCTCAACACAAAGAGGTTCAAAATAGAGCTTGTCGGAGGTTGTATAATCTGTAGATACGGTCTCGGGGTTATTGTTTATGATAATAGCTTCATAGCCCGCCGACTTAATTGTTTTAATTGCATGAACGGTTGAATAGTCAA
>JAKSRT010000024.1 GCA_024403485.1 Lachnospiraceae bacterium | reverse complement strand
TGATTGGTTTTAGAAGCTCAAAGGCCTTTCTTACGGATATGCTTCTTAAGTTTGCAATAGCTGAGGAAAAGGGTGGTTCAGGCCTCTCAAATCGTATAAATGAAATAGTGGAGGCATCTATAGTTCCTTTTGATGATGATCTTGATGCCATGAACTTAGAAGAACTTGAAGACCTGTATCTTGTATATGATTTAATATACGCTTATCTTCGCAAATTTAATCACAGAGACAGACTTGGGGATATTATTCTCCTTAAAAGGGATGTGTCTTCAAGAATTATTGAGTATTTAAAAACACAGCAGCTTGAGGGAAGAAAATGTCACTGTTGCGGTAAAGAACTTCCGTGGAACTATCCTTACGGCAAGTGTGAAGATTGTTTCTTTATAGAAAAATGAAAAAACCGGTGTTTTCCAATGAATGTGAAAACACCGGTTTTTTATTTGCTATTGAAGCTTTATGTTTATGAAAGGCGTTGCTCCATAATCTCAAGCCTTGCATAGAACTGTTCATAGAAGTCAGCAGTTGTATCATAGGGTGGCTCAAAAAAGAGCCTTAAGGGCAACCAGGACAGTTTTTTTGAAACAGTTTCGTTGTCGTACTCGGCCAGATAATCGGTAAGGTTTTTGATTACACGGTGCCAGTCTTTATTGAACTGTTCGTATTTTTGAAGATTTTTTATGCCGAGCCAATCCTGCACCTTTACATCGCTTTTGTTTGGATAACTGCATTCGTGAACCTGAATTATATAATTGAAGTCGCCGCTGTCGTCGTAAAGGCGGCCCAAGGGAAATAGTCGGCAAAATCCCGGGCGCAGGGGATGTATGGTACAGCGGCCGTCTTTGCTTAACATACCGCAGGCACTGGAACCCTCCTGCATCATAATATTTGGAATAACAATATTGTCTACCAAACGAATTTCGATTTCGTTTTCCATCATTTCCGCAAAGTTCTTCTTTAAAGCTTTGGACAGATTATATATGTCCAAGGGATCCAAAAGAATGGTATCGGCTACCGTGCAGCAGCATTCATGGCAGCCGATGCAGCCATTACAGCTTATTTTTACCAAATCACTGCTTTTGTATAATTTTCCGTCGGTTATATTATTTAAATCAACATCAGAATACATTATTTTTACCTCATTAACAGTGTAATGTGGGAGGGATTATTTGTCTACTCAAATGATACTCTGTACAATATTCACGTCAGCACAAAATGTATCATCGCACGGGCAAACTGTGATATAATATTTCTCATGAAAAAAGTTGTATGCGGAATACTGGCCCACGTTGATGCGGGCAAAACCACCTTGTCGGAGGCTCTTTTGTATAAAGCCGGTGTCATTAAGACTTTAGGCAGGGTCGATTCTAAAAATACATATCTGGATACCGACGCGTCGGAACGCGAAAGGGGTATCACTATTTACACAAAATCTGCAAGACTGGTACTTGGAGATTTTGAGATGATTCTTATTGATACACCCGGACATACCGATTTTTCGGCTGAAATGGAACGGGCTCTTTCGGTTCTTGACATGGCAGTACTTTTGATTTCGGCATCCGATGGTGTTTCCGGTCATACAAAAACTCTCTGGTCTTTGCTTAAACGCCATAATATTCCCACTGTTTTCTTTGTAAATAAGATGGACCTTCCCGATGTGGAAAAGACTGCAATTCTTGCTGATTTAAAAAGGGAACTGTCGGCCTACGCAATGGATTTCTCGGTGCCGGGCTGTATCGGCTTTGACGAGAAGACCATCAAAAGTAGGATTGAAACAGGTGCTGATGTATTCCCTACCGCCACTGACGCCGCGGAATATTTTGAAAATGCAGCAACAGCTACCGAAGATATGATGGCTGAATATTTTGACAAAGAAAGCGTTTCGGGTGAAAGCACTAAAGAAGCGTTCTTAAACAGAAAACTGTTTCCTTGTCTTTTTGGATCGGCTTTAAAGCAGGATGGTGTTGAAAGTCTTGTAAATGTGCTTGCATATCTTGCTCCTGTAAAGAACTATCCCGACGAATTCGGAGCCTATGCATATAAAATAACAAGAGACAGCCAGGGGGTAAGACTGAGCCATCTTAAAATTACCGGTGGAAGTCTTAAAGTAAAAGAAATGCTGGGAGAAGAGAAGGTTAACGAACTTCGCCTTTATTCCGGTGATAAATATGAATCGGCAAAAGAAGTGTTTGCGGGAGATATAGTAGCTGTTCCGGCTCTTTCAAATACTTTGCCCGGAACTGTATTCGGTATCGGCACCGCAGGGAAACTGCCGAGCCTTGAGCCGGTTCTTGAATATGCGGTTTTGTTTGACAGAAGCATTGATATAACCAGAATGCACAATGTTATGAAAGAACTTGAGGAAGAAGAGCCGGGACTTCACGTTGAATATGATGAAGCCCTGCGTGAGATTCATGTGCGACTGATGGGTGAAGTGCAGACTGAAATTCTGTCGAGGCGGCTTCATGATGATTATGGACTGGATGTTTCTTTTGGCCAGGGGAAAATATCCTATAGGGAAACCATTAATAACGTGGTTGAGGGTGTAGGTCACTTTGAACCTTTAAGGCACTATGCGGAAGTTCATTTGAAAATGGAACCGCTTGAAAGAGGTAGTGGTCTTGTTTTTGAGTCTGAAGTCAGCGTTAATGATTTGCTTTTAAACTGGCAGAGATTGATTCTTACTCACTTAAAAGAACGTGAGCACCGTGGAGTGCTTACGGGCAGCCCCGTAACTGATATGAAATTTACTTTGGTTGCAGGCAGAGCTCACCTTAAGCATACTGAGGGCGGCGACTTCAGACAGGCCACATACCGTGCCGTAAGACAGGGACTTATGCAGGCAGAAAATGTTCTTTTGGAGCCGTATTATGATTTCACATTGGAAATTCCCGACAATATGGTGGGAAGAGCAATGACGGATCTTGACAGAATGTTCTGTACAACCACTGTCTCTGAAAGCGTAAACGGGTTATCCGTTCTTAACGGCAGAGGCCCTGTTGCAACGCTTAACGGATATGCAAGGGATGTTATGGCATATACTCACGGAAAAGGGCATATAAGCCTTGTCGTTGCAGGCTATGATAAATGCCATAACCCCGAGGAGGTTATTGAGGCAAGAGGGTATAATCCCGAGGCGGATATACGAAATACACCGGATTCGGTATTTTGTTCCCATGGTGCAGGAGTTGTTGTGCCTTGGAATGAGGTGCATCTTCATATGCATTTACCATTTTCCGTGGGAGTATCGGGTGAGTCAAAAGAAGAAAAGCCTCTTTTGCCCAATCATGGTACCGAAAAAGAAAGAGAATGGTTTGTATCCACAGAGGAGATTGACTCAATCATAAATAAAACAGCCTATGCCAATACAAAGTCAAGCCATACTTCCTATAAGGGACGTTCCTCGTCGTTAATCGAAAGACAGCGAACAAAGACCGTAAAGGAAAACAAGGAAACAGTCTATAAAGGTACGACTTTTAAAGATAAGTATATGCTTATCGACGGCTATAATGTTATTCATGCATGGCCTGAACTTAAAGAACTGGCCGCAATCGATTTGTCGGCGGCAGCGGGCAGATTAATTGATATAGTTTCCAATTACCAGGGAATCATGGGATACAATACCATAGTTGTGTTTGATGCATACAAGCTTCCCAATCACCCGAGGGAGGAACTGGTTTTTCATAATATAAAGGTTGTGTATACCAAAACTGCGGAAACGGCGGATCGCTATATAGAAAGATATTCCCATGAGAACGGTAAGAAATATGATATTACCGTTGTGACCAGTGACGGTGTGGAGCAGGTTATTATTCGTGGAGCAGGCTGCAATCTTTTATCCTCGAAGGATTTTCTTTCGGAGGTGAACAGAGCCTCTGAATCAATCAGTGCCTATAAAAATGTGTAGCAGCATATTTTAAAAAATGATAAAATATATGATGTTTTTCGAGGGGGAATCATTATATGAACCTTAATATTGAATTTCAGATGGCAGGCCTTATCATTACCGGTGTGGTTATGATAATGTGTCAGGGCCAGAAAAGATTGGAATTTCAGACCGAGAAAGCCTATATAAGGCTGTTGGTATCGGTTATCGCTTCTATAATTCTAGATATATTATCTGTTTTGGCAATAAATTTCCAGGATCGGATTCCGCAAGCATTACTGCAGCTTTCCTGTGAAATTTATTTGCTGTCGATAGGCTGTGCGACACTTATGGCCGCTTTTTTTGTACTGTCGGAGCTGTCGTATAAGTTTAGAAAGAATGTTTTTCTGCTGTTGTTTGTTCCTATTTTGGTACAACTGATAATTCTTTTGATTTTTCCCACTAAGATATTTTTTGACTCAACGACAGGCAATCTTTATTCTTATGGGATTACTGCCAATGCAACCTATGGGGTTGTAGTTTTGTATATCATTTTCATGCTTGCCGTTACTTTATATTTTCGTAAAAGCATGTCGCCCAAAAAGTGCTATTCCATATATTTCTGGATGGCTGCCTGGGTAATTTCGGGGCTTATTCAGTTTATAAACAATCAGATTCTGCTGGTTTCTTTTTCCATGTCGGTGGCCTGCGTATATATGTACTGTAAACTTGAAAATCCGGAGTACCACCTGGACTTTACAACCGATGTGTTTAACAGAAGGGGCTTCCTCACGCTGATGGAGGAGATTACAGGCCGTAAAGAAAAAAAGGCGGTTGTTGCGTTTTCTGTGGATAATTTTGCGACCATAAGCGAAATATACGGAAACTTAGTAAGAAACCGACTGATTTTAGATATATGTATGTTTCTGCAGGATATTCAGGTCGGAAAGATTTTTAAACTGGAAGATAATTTGTTTGCCGTTGTTTTGGATGATTCGGAATCTGTGGAGAGCATATGCAAAAACATAGAAGACAGACTTTCAAAGTCCTGGGTTGTGGATGATGCCAAGATTAAAGTTGCCCACAGCATTGCCTATATGCAGGATGTTTCGATATACGACGATGCTGAAACGGTTGAAGAGCTGTTGATTCATTTCAGCAATATAAGCAGAAAAGAAAAAAGAAGTCCTCTTCTTATCAATCAGGAGGAGCTTGATAAAAGAATCAGGGAAAAAGAAGTTCGTCTTGCGCTGGAAGAAGCCATAAGAACACAGACGCTAGAGATGTACTATCAGCCTATTTATAACATAAAGGCAGGCCGGTTTTCTTCTATGGAAGCTCTTGTCAGAATAAAAGACAGAGAGGGTAAAATCATTATGCCCGGTGAGTTTATCGAACAAGCCGAAAAGAACGGAATGATCATTAAACTGGGCGAACTGATTTTCAGAAAGGTCTGCGAATTTATCAGAACCCAGCACATAGAAAACTACGGTGTTGAATATATAGAGGTTAACCTGTCGGTGGTTCAGTGTATGCAGGAAAATCTTGCGGATGTATTTACAAATATTATGGGAGAGTATCAGATTGCTCCTCATAAGATTAATTTGGAAATCACCGAAACGGCTGCAATTAATACACAGTCCGTTCTGGAAGGAAATATGAAGGAACTGCTTAACTACGGTGCTTCTTTTTCCCTTGATGACTATGGTTCGGGTTATTCAAATCTTACATACATTGTCGGAATGCCGCTTAAGATCATTAAAATAGACAGAAGTCTTACCATAGCATACGACACTTCAAATAAGGCTAAAGTTGCAATCGAATATTCGGTTGAAATGATTCATAAACTTGGCATGGAGATAGTCGTTGAGGGAATTGAGACCGAAGAACAGTATATGAACCTTAAGAAACTTGGTGTGGAATTTATTCAGGGATTTTATTTCTCAAAGCCTCTTCCGCAGGACAGAGTGCTTGGTTTCTTACAGGAATGGTTATAGGGAATTGATAAAGCAGAAATACTTTGTCGGAAAGGGTAAAAAATGAACTTTCAATGTAAAAACTGCGGTGCCAATATGGTGTTTGACCCGGAACGTCAGACTATGTATTGTGAGCATTGCGAAAGTGTGGATTCACATGAGCAAAAGGGTGATCGCTCGATAACCGTTTGTGCTGCCTGTGGCGGCGAAGTGATAGTAAACCCGCTTACAAGTGCTTCTCAGTGTGCATATTGCGGTAATTATCTGATCTTTGACGAGAGAATAGAGGGAGCGTATAAGCCCGATACGATTTTACCGTTCAAAATATCAAAAAAGGCTGCTGTTGAATGTATGAAGCAGGAGTTTAAGAAAAGAATATTTACTCCCACATCATTTCTTTCAGAGCCTACTCTTAAAGATTTAAACGGCTATTACGTTCCTTATTTTCTTTTTGATTACAAGGCCGATGCCTTTTATGAAGGCGAAGGAACCAAGATAAGACGTTGGAGCAGCGGCGGCTATGATTATACCGAAACTTCTTACTATGCAATAAGAAGACATATGAAAGCCTCTTATGACAATATTCCGGCAGACGCTTCCGTGGCTATGGAAGACGATGCAATGGACTTGATGGAACCCTATGATTACAGCCAGTTGGTAGGTTTTGCACCTAAATATATGTCCGGTTTCTGGGGAGAAATATATAATGACAACGCATCGGCGTTTGAACCAAGAGCAAAACAGAAAGCAAATGCCAGCGCTCACCAGCTGCTTAATCAGTCTGTTTCGGGCTACAGCTCTGTAAGAGTAGTTTCCGAAAATGTTGCTCTTCAGCCCGGTAAGTCCGATTATGCCCTTCTTCCGGTATGGCTTTATGTATACAAATTCGGCGGCAAAATATACCGCTTCTTTGTTAACGGCCAGAACGGAAAGGTGGTTGGTGAAACACCTGTTTCCACGGGGAAAGTTTTTTCCTACGGTTTAACTATGGCGGCGGCTCTTTTCGGAATCGTAAAAATCGGCATGATGCTGCTTGAGATGCTTTAGGAGGGACTATGAAGGAGACAATAATTAAGTATATTAAGCACTTTGCAGGTTTGTTTACAGCTCTTTTCATAGTTGTCGCACTGTATATTTTCTTTACCGTTTCTCAAAACGCAAAGGGAAAAATAAATTATTACGAGAGCACAAATACAGAGAGAATTACAACGGAGCGAGTCTTTGATTATGCAGATGTTTTAACGGCAAAGCAGGAAGCGAAGCTGCGTAAACTTATTGCCAAAAGAGAAAAGCAGACCCAGTGTGACATTGTAATTGTTACACTGAATCAGTCACTGGCTGATTACGAGGTTGAATACAGAAACAATTATCCGACAGAAATAACTGCGTACGAATATGTAGAGGTTTATGCGGATAAGTTTTGGGAAGATTACAAATTCGGATACGACAAGCCGCTGAATCTGACCACCGGCCTGCCTGACAGCGGAGACGGAATAATTCTTGTGGATAATATATATGAAGAATATATTCCGCCGGAAGACAGAGACTATTATGCAACAAAAGAAACGGCAAAATGTACCTGGGTTGCAACTCAGGGTAAAGTTGAAATCAAATATTCCGATGCGATGTGGGACCATCTGCTGGATGTTTTTTATGAGAAGATAGATAAGAGTCCCTATATTGCATACAAAGATTTTGTTAATACATTTTCGCATGATATGCTTGGAAACAATATGTTTGCACTCGAACATCATACGAAAGTCCCTTTTATAGTAGTGCTTATTGCTCTTCTTGCTTATATTCCGCCAAGATTAAAATCGAAGAAGGGAACGGTTACTACAAAAGCCAATACCTATCTTACCGAAAGCGGAGTGGAATTTCCGGTAAGGGAGGATGCATTCTTAAGAAAAGATGTTGTAAGAACGGTTCATGTGGAATCGTCATCAGGTGGCGGACGCTCCGGCGGCGGAGGCGGTGGCGGACATCATTCTTCCGGTGGTGGCGGATCTCACGGCGGCGGTGGCCATCACAGATAGCGAAAATATTAAAAAAGTCCGATTTATGTGTTGACAGCACAGAATTTATTGCTTATTATATCTTAGTGCGTGTAACAAGCGTCCGTGTCAGCGTTGTTGCCGCTTAACTCGTAATTTTGAATTTATTAAATGGAGGTGTATAGTCTTGGCTAACATCAAATCTGCAAAGAAGCGTATTTTAGTAAACCAGACAAAGGCAGACAGAAATAAGTCTATTAAGTCCGGTGTTAAGACAGCTATCAAGAAGGTTTATGCTGCTATCGATGCTAATGACAAGGCTGCAGCTGAAGCAGCATTAAAGAATGCTATTTCCGCTATGGCAAAGGCTGAAGCAAAGGGCGTTTATCATAAGAACGCTGTATCGAGAAAAGTTTCCCGTATGACAGTAGCTGTTAATAAGCTTGCTTAATTCTTAAGCAAAAATATATTTAAACAAACTAAAGCGAATCGTACCGTCATGCGATTCGCTTTTTGTGTTTGGCGAACAATTAAGGAATAAAAAGTATGGACCAGAGTAAAATCAGAAATTTTTGTATAATTGCACACATCGACCACGGCAAATCCACGCTGGCAGACCGAATCATTGAACAGACCGGACTGCTTACCAGCCGTGAAATGCAGGCACAGGTTCTTGATAACATGGATCTTGAGAGAGAACGCGGTATTACCATTAAGGCCCAAACGGTAAGAACCGTTTATAAAGCGCAGGACGGCAACGAGTATATTTTTAATCTTATCGATACTCCCGGACATGTTGACTTTAACTATGAAGTAAGCCGTTCACTGGCAGCCTGTGACGGAGCAATACTTGTTGTGGATGCTGCGCAGGGAATTGAAGCACAGACTCTTGCCAACGTTTATCTTGCACTTGACCATGACCTGGATGTATTTCCTGTCATTAATAAGATTGATTTGCCCAGCGCCGATCCCGAAAGAGTTATAGAAGAAATTGAAGATGTTATTGGTCTTGAGGCACAGGATGCGCCACTTATTTCCGCTAAAAACGGAATTAATATTGATCAGGTTCTTGAGTCCATAGTAACAAAGGTTCCGGCTCCTACAGGTGATCCCAACGCTCCGCTTTCGGCACTTATTTTTGATTCACTTTATGATTCTTATAAGGGTGTAATAATATTTGTCCGTATAAAAGACGGAACGGTTAAAAAAGGAACTCCTATTAAGATGATGGCTACCGGTGCCACTGCCGATGTTGTTGAAGTCGGCTATTTCGGTGCGGGTCAGTTTATTCCGTGTGACGAGCTGTCTGCCGGCATGGTAGGATATATTACCGCGTCCATAAAAAATGTCAGAGATACAGCTGTCGGAGATACTGTCACAAACAGGGAAAATCCCTGCGCACAGCCGTTGCCCGGTTATAAAAAGGTTCAGTCCATGGTATACTGCGGTGTTTATCCCGCAGACGGTGCCAAATATCCGGACCTTAGAGATGCTCTTGAAAAACTTCAGCTTAACGACGCTTCTCTGTTTTATGAGCCTGAAAGCTCCATAGCGTTGGGTTTTGGTTTCAGATGCGGATTTTTAGGACTTTTACATCTTGAAATAATTCAGGAGAGACTTGAAAGAGAATATAATCTTGATTTGGTTACTACGGCCCCGGGTGTAGTGTACAGAGTATATAAAACAAACGGTGAGATGATTGAACTTACCAATCCGTCAAACCTTCCCGACCCTTCGGAAATTGATTATATGGAGGAGCCGGTTGTAAGTGCGGAGATAATGGTAACCTCTGAATTTGTAGGCTCAATTATGGAACTTTGTCAGGAACGTCGAGGAAGATATATCAGCATGGAATATATCGAAGGTTCCCGCGCATTGATAAAATACGAGCTTCCCTTAAACGAAATTATTTATGATTTCTTTGATGCGTTAAAGAGCCGTTCAAAGGGATATGCTTCTTTTGACTATGAATTAAAAGGCTATGAGCATTCCGAACTTGTTAAACTTGATATTTTAATTAATCGTGAAGAAGTCGATGCCCTGTCATTTATTGTATTTAAGGACAGCGCCTATGAGCGTGGCCGTAAGATGTGCGAAAAGCTTAAGGATGAAATACCCAGACACCTGTTTGAAATACCGATTCAGGCAGCGGTAGGCGGTAAAGTAATTGCCAGAGAAACCGTAAAGGCTATGCGTAAGGATGTTCTTGCAAAATGCTACGGTGGTGATATTTCGCGTAAAAAGAAACTTCTTGAAAAGCAAAAAGAAGGTAAGAAGCGCATGCGCCAGATCGGTAATGTGGAGATTCCTCAAAAGGCCTTCATGAGTGTTCTTAAGTTAGACGAAGATTAATATTTTTTTGTAAAGGCGGGCTTCAATGACTGATAAGGAAATGAATTTATCTGTGAATAGAGTTGATAAGTATTCCGAAATCTATGTTCATGTTCCTTTTTGCGTAAAAAAGTGCGATTACTGTGACTTTGTTTCTTTTGCCCGCAGTGAAGATACCCATAAGGCTTATTTTGAAGCATTAAATAAACAGATTGATTATAAGGCAGAATTCACCGGAAAAATACCGGTGGATTCTGTTTTTTTTGGCGGCGGAACGCCGTCTTTGGTCAGCGCGGAATATATTGTTTCGACACTTAACCACTTAAGGGAACGCTATGACATTACCGACGATGCCGAGATAACTATAGAGATGAATCCCAATTCCGCATCAAAAGAAAAAATAGAGATGTACAAAAAGGCGGGAATAAACAGAATAAGCATAGGCCTTCAGTCCACGGAAAACAGTGAACTTAAGTGCCTGGCACGTCCTCATAATTTCGAAGACTTTCTGGAAACATACAAGGCGGTGCGGGATGCAGGCTTTGACAATATAAATGTCGATATTATGAGCGCTTTACCGGGACAAAATCTTGAGAGCTACAAAAAAACATTAAAAAAAGTTGTGGAATTAAATCCGGAACATATAAGTGCTTACAGCCTCATTATTGAAGAGGGTACTCCGTTTTATGATTTGTACGGCGACGGGGAAATGGCGGGTTGCGGATTAAATGAAGTGTTGCCCCTTCCCGGTGAAGATGAAGAACGGGAAATGTATTACGAAACAAAGAGATTTCTCGCTAAAAATGGTTATGAAAGATATGAAATATCAAACTACTCAAAACCGGGACTTGAATGTAAACATAATATTGGATACTGGACTGGAAAGGATTATATAGGATTCGGAATTGCCGCAGCGTCCTTAAAAGACGGTATCAGGTATCAGATGCACTCGGATCTTGATGAATATATTCGGGGCAATTTTGACGAGGAGCGTGAAATTCTGACTGAAAATGACAGGATGTCGGAATTTATGTTTCTTGGATTAAGAATGGTAAACGGTATCGAAAGAACTGAATTTAAAAGGCGCTTTAATGTTGAACCGGAAAAGATTTTCGGGAAACAGCTGGCAGATCTTGTCGAAAGAAAATTGCTCGTAAAACGGGGAGATTATTACGCGCTGACAGAGTATGGCCTTGATGTCTCAAACGTATGTATGGCAGAGTTTCTTTTGGATTAACTCTAATTATTTTATGTTAGTAAAATGATTTACATAAAAGCATATTTACAAATTGCTTTTTTCACAGTTATAATACTGTTGAGATAATCTGATGAGGTGTCAACTATGAAATTCGTTAAAACGGATGATCTTAAATATGGAATGCGAATAGCCCGCCCTATATACAACAAAAAGGGCGTTCTTTTGTATGAAAGAGATTCGAAACTTACGGATGCCGCTATCAACAGTATTAAGAACTTTGGTCTTATCGGAATTTTTATTCTTGAACCTGCCGAACCCTGCCCTCCGATGAGTGAAGATGATATCGAGTTTGAACGTTTTCAGACCGTTCAGGTGTATGCCATTGAAGCAGAACTCAAAGAAATAATCGGAAGCAAGAGAACTAAGAAGATTGATAATATTGTTGCAGCCATAACAAAGAGTTATGGTCATCTCAGCAAAAAGATCAATTTTACACAGAATCTTAGAAGTAAAGAAGACTTTGTATATAAACATTCGTTAAATGTAGCTATTCTGGCGGCTATGATGTGCCACAGAATGAACGTGCCGGTTGATGAAATAGAAGATATTATTACTGCTGCCATAGTCCATGATATAGGTAAACTGATGATTTCAGATTCACTGTTAAGAGAGGCTAAAGAGGAAGACCTTGACAGTATATATGAATCAGGCCAGGTAGCAGGCTTTGAATTTATTGACCAGGTATTTACTAACCCCAACATCAGAAGAATATGCCAGCAGACCCAGCGCGCTTTGGCTGATTTAAGAGATAACAATCTTTCGGATAATATTAAGGTTGTAACCGGTACCAAGGTGCTTCTTGTTGCGGAGGTTTTTGATGCAATGACCGCCATGTCCAACACAGAAGGACCTAAGAGTGAAGTTGAAGCGTTGAGGTTTTTTGCTCATAATCCTGAGGTGTTTAACAAACGTGCGGTCGAAGGACTTATTGATTCTATCAACATTTTAGGTCCGGGTACATGTGTTGAACTTACAAGCGGTGAAAAGGCATTGGTTATTTCAATTAACCCTTCGGATGTATTAAGACCTATGGTTTTGATGTTTTCAACTAATGAAATCATTGATCTTTCCAATCGTACTCTTTTTGATGATATTGAGATTGCAGATATTATGAAATCAATGGACAACCGTTATGTCATGGATCAGGGTGCGATTAATGATAATTAGGCAAAAGAAAAATTCGTGAATATTACTATATTGACGATAAATAGGCGAGAATATATTATTACTGCATAGAATTGTTCTATGCAGTATTTTTTTCTTTGATTGTTCAATCGTTGTTTTCCAAGAGACAAAGAGGAATTGCATATTGGTTTATAAGGTTTTCTCCGGAACCGTCGGAGGAATTTTTGGTGACCTCATTACAGTTGAGGTCGATTCATCTACAGGGTTGCCATGCCTTGACATGATAGGACTTCTTGGGAGCGAAGTACGAGAAGCTAAAGAACGTGTGCGTGTATCACTTAAAAATAATGGTATTAATTTGCCACCTATGCGTATTACCGTTAATCTGTCGCCCGCCGACGAGCACAAGGAAGGTGCTGCGTTTGACCTTCCGATAGCAACAGCGCTTTTGGGGGTGTTTGGATATATTCCGTTCTTCGATAATCTGAATACCCTAATTATTGGAGAATTGTCGCTGGATGGGGAAGTAAAAGGTGTTAAAGGAATATTGCCCATAGTCTCCATGGCTGCAAAAAGAGGATTTAAGCAGGTAATAATTCCGAAAGACAATGCAGCAGAAGCCGGTCTTGTTAATGGGATAGATATTCTACCGGTTAACAGTATCGGAGAATTACTCGGATTATTGTCATGCACACAACAAAACGGAGACTTTTTGTATGAAAGAGTTTCCATCGAACCCAATAGTGAGGAGGAGAGCGTACCGGACTTTTTAGACGTATATGGTCAGGAAAATGCAAAAAGAGCTGCGGCTATTGCAACAGCGGGATTTCACCATTTGCTGATGATAGGGCCTCCGGGAACCGGCAAGTCGCTTATAGCTAAGCGTATTCCGGGGATAATGCCAAAACTTACATACGAAGAAAGCCTTGAAATATCAACGATATATTCTGTGGCCGGAAAACTTGGCAAGAATCTTCCGTTTGTGACAAAACGTCCGTTTTGGAGCCCTCACAGCAGTTCTACCTCTCAAGCGATAATCGGAGGCGGGCAGAAAGCAGCACCGGGGCTTGTAAGTCTGAGCCATCATGGGATTTTGTTTCTTGATGAAATACCTGAATTTAAAAGGGAAATACTGGATATGTTGAGGCAACCCCTTGAAGACGGACAGGTTACCGTTTCAAGAATGAAAAAGAATTATACATATCCTGCAGGATTTATGCTTGTAGGAGCCATGAATCCGTGTCCCTGCGGCTATTATCCGGACCGAAGCAGATGCAACTGCACGACACCGCAAATAATGCGCTACACCGGTCGCCTATCGGGACCGATTCTTGACAGAATCGATATTTGTGTCGAAGTCTCGCGAATAAGTCCTGAGGAACTGGAAAATAGAAGTTTGAAAAGCGAAAACAGCAAAGATATCAGGGAAAAAGTTGTGAAAGCCGTTGAAACACAGCGTAAGAGATATATAACAGAGGCATTCAATTATAATTCTCAAATTCCTGCGTGGAAAATAAAGGAATATGTGCCTCTTGGTGATAAAGAGACTGCTTTTATGAACTCACTTTATGACAGTAAGAAATTTAGTTTGCGTTCTTTTTACAAGGCTATCAGAGTTGCAAGAACAATAGCCGATTATGACGGTGAAGATAATGTGACCATTAAACATTTGGCCGAAGCGACATGCTTTCGCTTGCCTGATTATTTCGGAGGTTGATTATGGGTATTTTTAAACAGTCCGTATTAAAAGAATATGAAATTCAGATGCCGTATCTTATGTGGATGAGTGCGTCATCCTGTATCGGGATAAAGACTTATACCAGGTTACAAAGTTTCTTTGCTTCACCTAAGGAATTTTACGAGGGAAGCGGGGCAAAATGGGAAAAATGCAAAATTTTTACAAAGAAACAGATTGAGTTGCTTTCAGAGGCAAAAAGAACAAAAAATCCGCAGACGGAATATGAAGCAATGATAAAGAAAGGGATAAATATCGTTTCGATAGAGGAAGAAATTTATCCCGAAAAACTTAGAGAAATCAAAGATGCACCGATAAGTTTGTTTTATAAAGGAAGATTGCCGGAGAAAAATGTACCTCAGATTGCAGTTATCGGTGCGAGAGCCTGTACCAATTACGGCCTGCTTGTTGCAAAAAGACTTGGTGAGTCTTTGGCTTTTGCAGATATGGGAGTAATAAGCGGTATGGCCAGGGGGATAGACGCTGAAGCTCAGACGTCAGCAGTAGTTGCCGGGGGATATTCCCTGGCAGTACTGGGGACAGGGCCGGATATAATATATCCAAGAGAATCCAAAAGACTTTATGAGATGCTTGAACGTGGTGGAGGCATTATATCCGAATATGCACCGGGAATGGCAGCGAAACCCGCTAATTTTGCATTAAGAAACAGAATAATATCAGGCCTTTCGGATGTGATATGTGTGGTGGAAGCAAAAGAAAAAAGCGGTACCATGATTACAATTGACTGCGCTCTTGAGCAAGGGCGAGAAGTATATGTAGTCCCCGGAAGAATAACGGATGCCGTAAGCATCGGCTGCCTTGAAATGATAAAGCAGGGGGCGGGTGTAGTTACGGGTATTTCGGAATTTGTTGATGAAATCAGAAGTAATTATCGTGTGGATGCTTTTACATATTTAGAGTCAAAAAGCAATGAAGCATTTTCGGATAAGATATCGAGTAATGGTAAGTATGAAAATGCTTTTTCGACTATGGGAGAAAACTTTGGTAAAATCGTTCTAAATCTGCCTGTCGATTCATTTAATGTAGATGAAATAATAGTTAAAACAGGTCTTGATTATGGAGAAGTACTGCTTGCGTTACTGAGTCTTGAAAAAGAAAAAATGGTAAACAATTTGGGGGCAGGAAGATTTTCGATTAACAAGCCATGTTTGGATTTAATTGATGAGTTTAGAAAAAATTTCCTTGCGTCATAAAAAATAATAGTGTATATTACGCTATTGTCGGATAGATTAAGCCAAAATATGTATGGAGTGAGGTTATGGCAAAAAATCTTGTAATAGTGGAATCGCCTGCAAAGGTTAATACGATAAAGAAGTTTTTGGGTCCTAATTTTGAGGTTGTGGCTAGTTACGGCCATGTAAGAGACCTTCCCAAAAGCAGCCTGGGAATCGACGTAAACAATGATTACGAACCTAAATATATAACAATTCGTGGCAAGGGTGATGTGCTTTCAAACCTGAGAAAAGAAGTGAAAAAAGCCGATAAAGTATATCTCGCAACAGACCCTGACCGCGAAGGTGAAGCCATTTCTTGGCATTTGATGGAGGCGCTTAAGCTTGATCCTAAAAAGACTTCCAGAATAACATTCAATGAAATTACAAAGAATGCTGTAAAGGAATCGTTGAAAAATGCCAGAAAACTGGACATGGATTTGGTGGATGCTCAGCAGACAAGACGTATGCTTGACAGAATGGTGGGATATAAAATATCTCCGATTTTATGGGCTAAAATAAAAAGAGGCTTAAGTGCCGGACGAGTACAAAGCGTTGCTCTTAAGATTATTTGTGACCGTGAAAGCGAAATAGAAGCATTTGTCCCCGAAGAATTCTGGACAATTGATGTCAAATTGAAGGCTGATAATATTTCCAAGGAACTGGTTTGCAAGTATTACGGTACAGACGGCAAGAAAAAAGAACTTAAATCAGAGGCCGAAACAAAAAAAGTATTGAATGATATTTCGGGTAAAAAGTTTGCGGTTAATGAAGTTAAAACCGGAGAACGTACCAGAAAAGCTCCTCTTCCTTTTACGACATCAACACTTCAGCAGGAAGCAAGTAAAGCACTTAATTTTTCGACTCAGAAAACCATGAGACTTGCACAGCATCTTTATGAAGGTGTTGAAATGGGCAGTGAGACTTTGGGTGTTATTACCTATCTTCGTACCGATTCCACCAGAGTTTCGGCAGAAGCTGAAGGACCACTTGCCAAATATATAGAAGACAATTACGGCAAAAATTATTTGAGAGTTATCATTCCGGATAAGAAAGAAGGCGCAAAAATTCAAGATGCTCATGAAGCAATAAGACCTACTGACGTTAATCGTACTCCGCAGGTTATGAAAGCCTATCTTACAAGAGATGAATTAAGACTCTACAGCCTTATATGGAAACGCTTTGTTGCAAGCCGCGTTCAGGATGCGGTATATGAAACAACAAACGTAAAGCTGACATGTGAGAATCATATGTTTGTAATGACCGCATCAAAGCTTTCTTTTGACGGCTTTATGAGCATATATAAAGAGACGGAAGAAGAGGATGCTGTTTCCGAACAGGCCGATGAAAATGTATTTACAGGTACGATTGATAAAGATACTGTACTTACCGTAAAAGGCGTAGAAGATAAACAGCATTTCACACAGCCTCCGGCACATTTTACTGAAGCTTCGCTTGTGCGTGCACTTGAAGATCAAGGTATTGGACGCCCCAGTACGTATGCTCCTACAATTACTACTATTTTAGGCAGACATTATGTTGCAAAAGAAGGAAAGAACATATTTGTCACCGATTTGGGAGAGGTTGTAAATAATATGATGCTCGAAGCATTTCCGGAAATTGTGGATGTTAATTTTACTGCAAATATGGAGATGTTATTGGACGGAATCGGTGAAGGAACGGTTAAATGGAAAACCGTTGTATCCAATTTCTATCCAGACTTGGCAGCTGCAGTGGAAGTGGCTGAAAAGAATCTTGAGGAAGTTAAGGTTCAGGACGAAGTATCTGAAGAGGTATGCGATAAATGCGGACGCAATATGGTAATCAAATTCGGCCCGCATGGTAAGTTCTTAGGCTGCCCCGGCTTCCCTGAATGCAGAAATACTATGCCCTTCTTTGAAAAGATTGGTGTAGAATGTCCAAAATGCGGCAAAGATTTGGTAATCCGAAGGACCAGAAAGGGAAGAAGATATTACGGATGTATTGATATCCCTGAATGCGATTATATGGTATGGCAGCGTCCTAAGGTAAATCAGTAAATGATATTCATTGAACCTCTAAACGAACTGTTTGGAGGTTTTTTTGTGTATACAATGAGCCGAGCGCAGATTTGTGCTCGCACAAGGACCTGCATTCGTCGAATGTACGACACGGAGCACGAAGCGCGGAGTATGTACACCGGGTAGGAGTCAACCTACTCGATTGATCCGGAATAAATAGTAAAAAAATTTTGTACATATACAAAAGTTGTACGAAAATTCACACTTTTTGTTGAATTTGCCCAAAATGTATGCTAAACTGATGAAAATAAAGGGTGAATTTTGATGCTTTGCATCATATGGAGGGCTACAATGAGCAGTGTTCAATTGCTGGATAAGACGCGTAAGATTGGAAAGTTATTACATAATAACAATTCCAGTAAAGTTGTTTTTAATGACATTTGTAAGGTTATGAAGGAGATTCTTAATTCCAACATCCTCGTAATAAGCAGAAAAGGCAAAGTGCTTGGTGTCGGTAACTTTGCCGGAATCGATATAATTGATGAACTTATTCAGAATACCGTCGGCGGTTTTATAGATCCTATGCTTAATGAACGCTTGCTTGCGGTATTATCAACCAAAGAAAACGTAAATCTTACAACCCTTGGCTTTGAAAGAACCGACATTTCCAAATTTCAGGCAGTTATCACCCCTATAGAAATTGCAGGTGAGCGATTGGGAACACTTTTTGTATATAAAAATACAGCTCAGTATGATATTGATGATATTATTCTTTGCGAATACGGTTCTACTGTTGTCGGACTTGAGATGTTAAGAGCGGTTAATGAAGAAAATGCCGAGGAATCGCGAAAACTTCAGGTTGTCAGAAGCGCAATTAGCACGTTGTCATTCTCCGAGATGGAAGCAATTACACATGTGTTTGATGAACTCGATGGAATGGAAGGTATTCTTGTTGCATCAAAAATTGCCGACAGAGTCGGGATTACAAGAAGCGTTATTGTAAATGCATTAAGAAAATTTGAGAGTGCGGGAGTTATTGAATCCAGATCTTCGGGAATGAAGGGAACTTATATAAAGGTTCTTAATGATGCTGTTTTCGATGAAATTGATGAATTGAAAAAAACACGAACAATTTAGGCAAATTAGCCGATATATATTCTTGTAAAGGATTACGCAAGGATAAAAGGACTTATCATATTATGGTAAGTCCTTTTTTGATTTTTGGAGCAGATTTTCTATATATTGTGGGCATTTCGATGTTTTGACCGGTACAGTTCGTAAAATTATGTCAACCTACATGTTGTGCCAATGCCAAAAAAACACCACTATATTGTGTATGAAATGGCAAAAATCGCTTGAGTTTTTCTTTGGTTACACTATAATAAAGTAGAGTAGGTGAAATGGGTTATTATGCCTATATGTTGTGTTACTCACTTCACGGAAAGGTAAAAAAATGATTAATTCCAACGCTTTTAATTACATTAATGTTTTGGATAAGGCTGCTGATGCTTCGTGGCTTCGTAACGAAGCAATAGCAAACAACCTGGCTAACGCAGATACGCCCGGCTACAAAAGGGAAGATATTACTTTTGAGAAAGAATTAAAAAGAGCATTAAAGTACAATGATTACGAAACCATGGACGCAAAAGTGTCTCATTTAAGTTCTGATCGATTGAAGCCCAGAACGTATAAAGATTATATGGGCTACGAGTATCGCCTTGACGGAAACAATGTTGATCCTGAAACGGAAAATGTATTGTTGGCCAAGAATCAGTTGATGTATGAAGGCTTGATAAACAGCATTAACCAGGAATTTTCAAACCTTCAGCTTGCAATAAAGTCTAAGTAGGAGGGCTAAGATATGAGTATGTTTACTTCTTTTGACATAAATGCATCCGGACTTACCGCAGAACGCTATAGAATGGATATTATTTCCGAAAATGTGGCAAATGCGAATACAACTCGTACAAAAGACGGAACTCCGTATGTGCGAAAAGTAGTTACATTTGCGGAAAAGGACGGACAAACACCGTTTTCAAAAGTCATGAACAGCCAGCTTGATCGATATACGGGAAAAGGGGTTAAAGTATCGGGAGTTCATGAAGATACCGTAACCGAAATGAATATGGTATATGATCCGTCTCATCCTGATGCTGATGAAAATGGGTATGTAACATATCCCAATGTAAATATAATTACCGAAATGACAAACCTTATAGATGCTTCAAGAGCATATGAAGCTAATGCTACCGCTTTTGGCGCCTCAAAATCGATGGCGCTTAAGGGACTTTCACTTGGTAATTCATAAAACGGCTGATTAAGGAGAATGACCTATGGATATCAATTCATTATTGGGAACTTCCTCGATAATAAATGAAAATGTTACAAGTGCAACTCAGGCCGGTCGCATCACTAAGACAAACAGCATGTTTGACACTATTCTAAATTCTGCCATCGACAATATAAATACTACCAACAGCCTTCTTTCTGATGCGGAAAATGCAGAAATAAGTTTTGCTCTGGGCGAAACCGAAAATACGCATGACCTGATGATTGCATTACAGAAAGCTACTACGGCTTTGCAGTATACGGTTGCTATCAGAGATAAATTCTTGGATGCATACAAGGAAATTATGCAAATGCAGATTTAGTTTATGGTACTGAACCTGCACATTACTAACGGAGTAGGAAATGGAAAAAATTCTCGAAAAACTTAAAGAAAAATGGGGAAAAAATGTTGAGTGGTGGAATAAGTTCGATTCCAAGCAAAAGACTGAGGCGATTATTGAAGGACTGCTCCGATTCCAGAGAAGCGGCGGAGATAGTTGAACTTCTTGAGTCAAACAGCATTAAGTATAAAACGAATGAAGCAGGTACAAGAATAACGGTTCCCAAGAAGAATCTTGCGGAAGCCAATCTTGCCATTGCTTCAAGCGGTATTACGCCTACTGCTTATGATATAGATACTGCTTTGGCCGGCGGATTTACCGTTACGGAAGCTGATAAGCAGAAGCGTTATCAAAAATATCTGCAGGATGAGTTGGCTAATGATTTCCTTACCAGATTTAATGCAGTAAAAAGTGCAGTTGTTACTATTCATCTTGCGGAAAATGACGGAACCCTTCTTTCCAAGCAGGAAGAAACAACCTGTACGGTTGCCCTTGATGTCGAAGGCGACTTTGATTCGGAAAATGCAGCTTTTATAGCAAAAGCCATTGCCGGAGCATTGGGGCTTTCGAATACGGATAATATCGTAATTATGGACATGGACGCCAATCTTCTTTTTTCGGGTGCGGAAGATAAAACGGTTGCCGGTAATGCCAGTTCACAGCTTGGAGTAAAAACAGAGGCTGAGAGCCTTACAAATACAAAGGTAAGAAATGTTTTGGCCGGAACAGGCCAGTTTGGTGATATAAGAGTAGCCAGCAACTTGGATATTGATTTTTCCAATTCAGAGCATACTACTCACACATATACGCCTGCGGACGGTCAGTCTCAGGGCCTCTTGGCAGAGGAAGAATATTATACTTCAGAGTCTCAGGGAGGAGCAAACGGTGATCCGGGAACCGACTCCAATGGTGAGACAACATATCAGTATCGGACCGGAGAATACAGTACCTCTACAATCGAAGAATATTATAAGAAGTATCTTCCCAATGAGGATTTGTTATATACTCAGATTCCTGCCGGAGTTATTAATTATGCAAAATCGTCGGTAGGGGTTTCTTCTACGGAATACATAGTTGTAAAAGAAGACGAAGTCAAGAGAATGGGTCTTCTTGACGGAATATCATGGGATGAGTATAAGCAGGCAAATTCCGAAAAAAGACAGCTTGAAGTAAGTGAGGAAATGGTTACGCTTGTTGCAAATGCAACAGGTGTTCCGGGTGAACGCATTAACATCGTGGCGTTTGAAGAAAATGTATTTGTGGATAGCGAAGGACTCGCTGTCGACATGACTGATGTAGTTCAGATTATTCTTATTATTCTGATTCTTGCTTTACTTGCAATTGTTGTTCTTAAGAGCATGAGAACACAAAAAGAAGAAGAGCAGCCCGAAGAGCTTTCTGTTGAAAATCTTCTTCAATCCAATCCCGAACCTGTTTCGGGTCTGGAAGATATTGAAATGGAAGAATCTTCGGAAACCAAAAAAGCTATTGAAAAGTTTGTGGATGAAAATCCTGAAGCAGTGGCGGTTCTTTTGCGCAACTGGTTAAACGAAGAGTGGGGTTAAGATATGCCGAGAGTATTTGAAGAAAAAATAGGCGGGCTTCAAAAGGCAGCGATACTGCTTATTGTATTGGGACCTGAACGCTCTGCACTTATTTTCAAACATCTTAAAGAAGAAGAAATAGAAGAGTTAACGTTGGAAATAGCCAATACCAGAAGTGTTACTCCTCAAGTTAAAGAAGACGTTTTGTCGGAGTTTTATGAAATCTGTCTTGCACAGCAATATATCGCCGAGGGCGGTATCAACTATGCAAGAGAACTTCTTGAAAAAGCCCTTGGCCAGGATAAGGCTATGGACGTTATCGGAAGACTTACATCATCACTGCAAGTTAAGCCTTTTGAATTTGTCAGAAAGACCGATGCGGCTCAGCTCCTTAACTTTATCCAGGATGAACATCCTCAGACAATAGCTCTTATTCTTTCCTATTTGACACCTGCGCAGTCGGCACTCATTATTTCAGCACTTCCGCCGGACAGACAGGCGGATGTTGCGAAGCGTATTGCGGTTATGGACAGAACAAGTCCGGATGTTATCAAAGAAGTTGAAAAAGTTCTCGAGTCCAAGCTTGCATCACTTATTAATCAGGATTACACGATTATCGGTGGTGTCGATGCAGTCGTAGACATCTTGAATACGGTAGACCGTGGTACCGAGAAGCATATTATGGAAACTCTGGAAATCGAAGAGCCGGAACTTGCCGACGAAATCAGAAAGAAGATGTTCGTATTCGAAGATATTCTTCTTCTCGAAGACCGTGCAATTCAGCGTGTGCTTAAAGATGTTGATAATAATGATTTGGCGATTTCACTTAAATCGGCCAATGAGCAGGTTCAGGCAGCTATCTTTAATAACTTGTCCAAACGTCTTGCTGTAATGATAAAAGAAGATATGGACTTTATGGGTCCTGTTCGTATGAAAGATGTAGAAGAAGCACAGCAAAAGATAGTAAATATAATAAGAAAACTGGAAGAAGCCGGCGAAATAGTTATTTCGCGTGGCGGAGGAGACGAAATAGTTGTCTAATGTGTTTAAGGCAAATTTCATACAGTTTTCCCCGGAAAACACTAAGGTCATTGACATGAGCAGCCTTGTAGCCAAGCGGCTAGAAGGCTATTCGGGCGTTTTGAGAGATCCCAACGAGCCGACTGAAAATGTCGAGGGTGAATCATCGGGAAACGGTGTGGATCCTTTGGCCATGGTTGCTCTTTTGGCGGATATGGATATTGACAGCGATGCGGTTAAAAGGGAACTTTCCGAAGAATTGGAGACAGGCGATGTTTTTGAAAGCGATGACTCCGAGGAAGGTTCGTTCACGCAAATCAGCATGGCAGAAATCGGCAAAGAAGAAAATGATGATGTCGGTGAAACCGTAGAAGAGATGAAAGCCAGAATGCTCGAGGAAATTGAACAAATAAAAAGTCAGGCTCTATTGGAAATAGATTCTTATAGAGACAGTACATATGAGCAGGCCAAACAACAGGGATATTCGGAGGGCTTATCGAAGGGATATCAGGAATATACTGATAAGCTTGAAGAATTAAGAATAAAAGAGGCCCAAATGCAGGCTGATTATGAAAGAGCCCTTTCGGAGGCTGAACCGGTTATTGTAACAACGATTAACTCGATTTACGAAAAAATATTTAAGAGCGGTCTCTATTGCAAAGATGATGTAATGACTGAACTGATAAACAGAGCACTTCATAATGCTTCGCGTACGGATGATGTAATAATTCATGTCAGTACATTCGATTATGAGATGATTAGCTCATTAAAAGATAAACTTCTGCACGGTTTGACATTTGATAAAGAGCCTGAAATAAGAGCTGATGAGCAGATGACAAGCGGAGCTGCAAAGGTTGAAACTTTATATGGAATAATGGACTGTGGAATAGATACGGAGCTTGATGAGCTGAGAAGAATGCTTCATATACTGGCGCTTGAGGTGGAATAATCATGTTTAGTGTGGATTTTGACGCCGGAAAATATAAAAAACTTGAAAGCATGAGTTTTTTCAGGTCCCAAGGCAAGATTGCCAATGTGGTGGGACTCACCATTGAAAGTTTCGGCCCCGAAGCAAAACTTGGGGATATGTGTACCATTTATGCAAAAGACGGTATAACCCCGTTGTCCGCTGCTGAGGTGGTAGGATTTAAAGATGGAAAAACGCTTCTGATGCCGTATAAAGCAGTAGAAGGTATTGGAACCGGATGCATTGTTGAAAACACAAACCATCCTTTGGAGGTCATTGTAAGCGATGATCTTTTGGGATTATGTTTAGATGGCCTTGGAAACCCTCCTAAAGGAGTCGAAATAAAAGGCACTCCTTATTCCATAGAAGCTGCACCTCCGGATCCTATGTCTCGCGAAATAATTGACGAGGTTTTGCCACTTGGTGTTAAAGCCGTTGACGGGCTGTTAACTGTAGGAAAAGGCCAGCGTATAGGCATTTTTGCGGGTTCAGGTGTTGGTAAGTCCACATTGCTTGGCATGTTTGCAAGAAATACAAAGGCGGATATAAATGTTATTGCGCTTATCGGCGAACGTGGTCGAGAGGTTCGTGAATTTGTGGAACGTGATATGGGCGAAGAAGGTATGAGACGCTCTGTTCTTGTTATTGCAACCAGCGACCGTCCGGCACTTGAACGAACAAAAGCAGCCAAAACTGCCACGGCTATTGCGGAATATTTCAGGGATAAAGGGAAAGATGTTCTTCTTATGATGGACTCATTGACTCGTTTTTCCATGGCACAACGTGAAATAGGATTGGCCAGCGGAGAACCCCCGGTTTCCAGAGGATACCCACCGAGCGTGTATGCGGAAATGCCCAGATTGCTTGAGCGTGCAGGAAGAAGCGATAAGGGGTCAATTACGGGGCTTTATACAGTGCTGGTAGACGGCGATGATTTTAATGAGCCTATTACGGATACGGCAAGAAGTATTCTTGACGGGCATATAGTACTAGACAGAAAACTGGCTCAAAAGAATCATTACCCGGCTATTTCTGTTATGGCAAGCATTTCAAGATGTATGTCACAGATTGCCACAAAAGAGCACAAAAATGTTGCGGGAAGAATAAAAAATCTGATGGCGACTTATGCCGATGCGGAAGATCTTATTAATATTGGCGCATATAAAGCCGGAAGTAATCCTGAAATAGATGAAGCGGTTGAAAAGAACAAGAGCATTAATGAGTTTCTTTTACAGTCCACCGAAGATAAAATCTCTTTTGAGGATACGGTGGAAAACATGAAAGCTATCATCAACTGATAGTTTATTAAAGAGGAAACGCAATGGCTAAATTTGTATTTCGACTTCAAAGTGTTTTGAATCTTAAAGTCAGACTTGAAGAGCAGCAACGGCTTTCTTTTGCTGCAGCCAGAAAACGGCTGAGTGATGAAGAGGAAAGACTTGATGGCCTTTACGCAAGAGAAGCTTTTTACGAAGGAGAAGGCCGAAAAATGAGAGATCAAAGCCTTGTTATCCGGGATATTTTGGATAATGAGGTAGCGCTTGTAAGAATCAGAGAGTATATAGCGGATCAGATACTTCGGGTAAAAAGGGCGGAAGCACTTCTTGAAGAAGAGCGTTTGAAACTTGTGGAAGCTATGAAGGAGCGCAAAACTTACGAAAAATTGAGAGAAAACGCTTTTGATGAGTATTTAAGAGAAGAAGCCCATACGGAAGCCGTTGAGAACGATGAGCACAACAGCTTCGTTTATGGGCAGAAAACAGAGATGTAAAGTTTTGATATAAAGGCAGATTACTTATGGCTAAGGTTGAAACTCCCGCGGCAGCGGAAAAAAGAAAAATAAATGAAGAACGAAAGCGGCTGAAAGCTGAAGAAAAAAAGCAGAAACAGGATATAAAAAAGCGCGCGAAAGAAATTTCGAAGCGTGAAGCGGCTATCGAGGATGAAGACGAGTCCGGAGGCGGCGTATCGTCATTTCTTGTCACTACTGTCATTATAGCTGTTTGGCTTGCGATTCTGTGTTTGCTAATAAAGATGGATGTGGGTGGATTTGGATCTGAAATACTGACACCGCTTCTTAAGGATGTACCGGTCATAAACAAGGTACTCCCAAACAGTACGGCAACGGAAGTCGGTGGTGAAGGCGCATACGGCGGGTATTCAAGCCTAAAAGAGGCTGTTGATTATATAAAAATTCTTGAAATTGAACTCGAGCATGCTCAGGAAGTTAATAATATTGATTCTGATGAACTTACGGACATGAAAGCTGAAATAGAACGACTGCGTGAGTTTGAAAATATGCAGATCGAATTTCAACGCATAAAAGAACAGTTTTATGAAGAAGTAGTATATTCGGACAAAGGCCCGGGGGCAGAAGAATACAAGAAGTATTATGAAAGTATGGATCCGGCTACGGCGGAAGCTTTATATAAGCAGGTGGTAAGGCAGTTGGAAGACGATGCTGAAATTGAGGCGTATGCTGCGGCATATGCGGAAATGAAACCTAAAGCAGCAGCGGCCATCTTTGAAGCAATGACGGATAACCTTGATTTGGCTGCACGAATTTTGTGGAAAATGGAACCCGATGCAAGAGGAAAAGTACTTGCGGCTATGGATACGGGTGTGGCTGCAAAATTAACAAAAATTATGGACCCTGAGGGTTAAGTTTTTTTTGAATCGGGCCGATAAAATATTTGAGTGGGAGACACCACGCAAAAAGCACATTGACAACTGAAGAGAGGAGGAACTCAATGACCAGTAACCAGGTTTCGAATTCACAAATTGCAGGAATGCTTGGATTTATGAATTCACCACAACTTACCGGTAAAACTGAAAGTTCGGATTTTTCAAGTGTATTTGCTGATTCTGCAAAAAAACTTTCTGCAGACGCTTCTGATACTTCAAACAAGTATAACAGTGATGAAAGAACAAAAGCAGATAGCGAAGAACGTACGGAGAAAAGCAACATAGCAGAAGAAAAATCGGATAAATCAGAGAAAATCGGAAAAGAAAAAAATACCAAAAACTCAGACAAAAAAGTATCCGAAACAAATGTTACATCCGAAAGAAAACCGATCGAGAAAGAAATCGAATCATTAAAAGAAGTTATCGAGGAAATCAAATCCGCTTTGATGGATGCGTTTGATGTTACAGAGGAAGAATTTGCAGATGCATTGGAGATTCTCGGAATGGATCAAATGGCATTACTAATGCCTGAAAATCTGCAGAATATTTCGATTGAGTTATCGGATGCGGAAAGCAGCATCTCAATAGTTACGGATGCTGACCTCTATGAAAAGGTGAGCGGTTTAATGGAAAAGGCAGAAAATCTGTTGACACAGTTTGCCGCAGAAAATGATATTCCTGTCGAAGATATTAAAAACGCAGTAAGGATGCCTGAAAATATCGCAGAGAATGTAATCCGCAACGTTAAAACCGAAGAAGGTGTCGTTAAGACCGAAGAAGATGATACTTTTGAAGAGAATTTGGTCGGCAAGACAGTATTAGTCGGAGAAAGAGTCGGAGAAATCAGCAATCAGCCTTCTTCCAATGCAAAAACAAATTCGGATAGCAGTGAAATGTCCGAAGGAGTTGATGAAGAAATACCGGCAGAAAATGTTGATGCATCCGTGAAAACAACAGTTATTTCTTTTGCCGAGAATCTTGTTGAAAAAACAAGGGAAATTTTAAATGCCGACAATGATGTATCGGCATATTCCAGTGAACAGGCAGAGATGATTTTAAATCAAATTACAGAGAGAATAAAGGTTGAACTGTCACCTGAAAATACGGAAATTAATTTAAAACTTCATCCTGAAACACTTGGAAATGTTAGCGTAAGAGTTTCGCAGAACAGCGAAGGAGTTCTTACGGCGCAGTTCAATGCTCAGAACGAAAGCGTTAAGGCTATTATTGAAAGCCAGGCAATTGTTTTAAAAGAGAGCCTTGAAGCGAAAGGAGTTACTGTTTCTGCCATAGAGGTAATGGTTGGAAGCCATGAATTTGAAAGAAATCTTTCGGATAACGGCAAACAGCAGGGCGAACAGCAACCTAAAAGGAACGGTGTCAGAAGAATCAATCTTGGAACACCTGAAGATGAAACAGAAATTGATGATGAAGATATCATCCACAAAGAAATTATGAAACAAAACGGAAATACAATCGATTATACAGCTTAGGAGGATTTAAATGGCAGATAATATATCGGCAATTATAAAAGACGGAGTTCTCCAGGAAACTTCCGCATCATCCATTTCTCTTTCAAAAGAGACTGCATCAAATTCCTCAAGCCTTGACAAAGATGCTTTCT
>JAKSRT010000023.1 GCA_024403485.1 Lachnospiraceae bacterium | reverse complement strand
CATTATATACTTACAATATATTCTTGCACCGTAATCATTTACATGGTTTGAATCACCAAAACATTCATTGCCATAGCAAAATACTCCGGTTCGCATGGGGATGCTTGGATAGTCCTCTTGAAGATTCTGATAATACTGCTCTATCTTTTCCCTTACAATTGGCTTCATATTATCATATGAAGCTTGATTAAAGGGAACACGTTCGATATATATATTAATGTCATTATCAACAAGCAAGTCGATAAGTTTTCTGAAATATAAATCAATAATCGGATTGTAATCGAATTCTTCGTAAGTGGCTTCTGTCGTTACGCCAGCGTCTCCACCACCGTTTGGAGTAATATATCGGCCTCGATTATTTATGGAACGTTCATATTTTTCGGTATTGCCCTCATATCTGTTATCAAGTCCGCTTTTGATCAAGGCGGGGAGATAATTCTTTGGCAGCCTGAATCTGTACTCAATCCATCGGCTTATGTAGTCATCGGAGAGAATGGTATGTTCATCCATACCGTTAACGGTTTTGAAAAAGTCTATTTCCTGGTGTGTATTTAAATAATGGTAATACATGGTACGTTCCCAAAATTCAACATAATTGGCTTGATTCTTATAAGCAATGTGTGTATCACCAAAGGCAATAAATACGGTACTTGGTGCTTCATGTGTGGATAGATATGTTTGCATTGTATAGTACATTTCTACCGGTGAGGCTCCACCAAGTGCCAGGTTGTATAAATCATAGGACAAATAGTCAGGGACAAAAGCATCGTTGGCTCTTGAATCGCCAAGCACAATTATATCCCAGTAATTTGTATCTTCTTTAATAAAATCTTCGTGTTGCTGCCAAAATGGGTATTCATCATCCATAAAACGCATAGGTCTTGTATGAATATAAAGAATCACCGCAATAAACGGAAGCATAACTATAATGCTTTTTAAAACGAGTTTCACTATATTTTTCATTTTATAAACTCCCTAAAACTGAAAATAGATAAATTCCTGAGTGGAAAGGTTTAGCGAGAATACAATAATCAGTATTATTAGCCAATAACATAGATATCGGAATATAATATTTTGTTTGTTAAGCAGTTCAAGCAGGCTTCCTTTTCTTTCCTGTATTAAGCCGACTGCCATGAGGATAGCAACGGAAACGGCGAGCATGTTGAAATTGAAGGAATCCAAACCAAGCAAATATATATCGTTAGTCAGCAGTATACCCAGGTTGAAAGCTATATCAGGAACAAAAAGCCTTTTAATAAAGTTGATAGCATCCGACAGGGTTGCAGATCTAAAAAATATCCATGAAAAAGTAATCAGTAAGAATGTAGGAATGGCTTTTATTACCCGATAAGAAAAAATTTGTGTATTGACTTTGAATAAATCTTTTATTTTTCTCTTTATTGGAATAAGTACATCGCTCACAACCTGGTAAAATCCGTGAAGGAGTCCCCAAATAACATAATTCCATCCGGCACCGTGCCACAATCCGCTGACAGAAAAAACGATAAGTAAGTTCAAGTATTTACGGACTTTAGAGCATCGGCTTCCTCCCAAAGGAATATAAAGGTAATCCCTAAACCAGGTGCTTAACGAAATGTGCCATCTGCGCCAAAATTCTTTAATAGAACCGGCGAAATAAGGCTGTTCAAAGTTCTTCATAAGATTGAAGCCAAGGACCTTAGCTGCGCCCAGTGCTATTAATGAATAGCCCATAAAGTCGCAATATATCTCAATTGAAAACAGAACTGCGGCAATCAATATTTGTAGGCCTGCATATTCTTCGTAGTTGTCAAATACCTGATTTACGGTAAGTGCGCAGCGGTCTGCAATTGCTATTTTGCAAAAGAATCCCCACATCATAATTAACAGTCCGTCACGTACTTTTTGATAATCGAATTTGTGAGTTTCGTTGATTTGTGTAAGAAGGTTTTTGGATCGCTCAATAGGTCCGGCGACAAGCTGTGGGAAGAATGAAACAAAAAGAGCATACTTAAAAAGATTTTTCTCAACAGTTGTTTCGCCCTTGTAAACATCGATTGTATAACTTAATGCCTGGAAGGTATAAAAAGAAATTCCGACAGGAAGAATAATATCGAAGGAAGGAGCAGCGTTTAATTTGAACAGAGTATTGATATTGCCTAAAATCCACGTAAAGTATTTGAAAAAGAAAAGAATTCCTAAATTAGCAATAACACACAATGTCACCGTCAATTTTTTGAGCCCTGTGGATTTTACTTTTGAAATTAAAAGCCCCCCGCCGTAAGTTATAAGAGTGGATACTGCTATTAGAACAGCATATCTTGGATTCCATGCCATATAGAAATAGTAGCTGGACAAAAGAAGCCATACCCATCTGATTTTGGTGGGAATAACATAGTATAAAAGAGCTACAATCGGGAAAAATATAAGAAATTCGAGTGAATTAAACTGCATAATATAATCTCCGTATTTTTAAATAGAGAAAGTGAAATTTTGCATAAAATCTTCATAAACACACTCTTATAGTATATCAAGGTGTATTCCATTTTTTCAACTGATTTAAAGAATTCAAAGGATATACTAAACATGTGAAAAAAAACGCCGATAATATTATTACAAGGAGTAGCAAAAGAGAACGGATTTCTCGTTTTCTTTTGCTATTTTGCTTTATGGGAACTCTCCTTAAAGCAAAACGGCTCTGCATTAATATTATTATTCAAAGGAGGTAACATTTGAGAATTGATTCCTATCAAATAGGAATGGATTCCGAAAGACTGTACAAGTCTTCATTTTCAGCAAGGATTAAACTTGTTGAGGAACGCATAAGCGGACAGGGAAGTGACAACCCGCTTATGTCATTTGCCGAGTATTTGGGCGGAAAGGAAAAAGAAGAAAACCAAAGCGAACAGGAAGAGACATCTGCTTTGCCTGAGAACGTTGGCGTGGCCAGAGATGCTTTTGGTCTCCTTGGTTCGCAAAGAATCGAGAATATGGATAAAATCAGCCGCAACGCTCACAATGAATTTCAAAAGCTGCACCAGCTGATGATTCGTCATATTTTTGAACTTCTATTCGGAAGAAGAACGGACAAGACCTTAAAAGAGGAGTTTGACGAAACCGAGCAGCCAAGTCAGGAATTTGTGGCATCGAGCAATATGGGATTGCCCGCATATGAGATTGTATCCACACAATATACATCTTCGGGATGCTTTGCAGAGTCTGAACAGACAAAGTTCAGTGCTCTTGGACAGGTGAAAACTTCTGATGGGCGAAGCATTGATATTAATCTTAATATTTCCATGAGTCGTTCTTTTGCGGCATTTTATGAGTCAAACTATTCGTCGGTTACATTAAATGCAATCGATCCGCTGGTAATTAATTTCGACGGGAACTTGGCCGATCTCGATGAAAATATGGATTTTTACTTTGATCTTGACAGTGACGGCGAAGAAGAAAAACTTGCAGGTTTAAAGGCAGGAAGTGCTTTTCTTGCGATTGATCTTAACGATGACGGAGTAATTAACGACGGAAGTGAACTTTTTGGAACAAAATCCGGAGACGGATTTAAAGATCTCTCTGCTTATGATGAAGACGGAAACGGTTGGATTGATGAGAACGATGCAGTTTTCAGTAAACTTAAACTTTGGGCAAAAGACGAAAACGGAAATGACGTTTTGTACACTCTTAAGCAGAAAGACATCGGAGCATTGTATTTAGGAGCGGCAGATACGCAGTTTTCTCTTAACGGTAATATGAATAAAACAATGGGTTATGTGAGACAGACCGGTCTGTTTCTTTATGAAAACGGAACTGCCGGCACCATGCAGCATATTGATCTTGTTTCATAAAATCTTAATAATGCACTAACACTTATTAATCTAAACAATATATAATGCTAATAATCCCCGACGTATAATATTTTCGTCGGGGATTTAATAATGCAGATTATTAAGCTGTTATGATATAATAGCAAAGTATCTAAATGATACAAAATGGGTCTGTTAAGCATTGTGAGTACATATGCTTATTTCGGCCGGTAAGGATGAGCGAGCAATATGAATATTATTTTACTTTCCGGCGGATCGGGAAAGCGCCTTTGGCCTCTTTCAAACGATATCCGTTCAAAACAGTTTATTAAAATATTTAAGCAGGAGGATGGTTCCTACGAATCAATGGTTCAGCGGGTGTACCGCCAGATAAAGGCCGTGGACCCTGAGGCAACGGTAACAATAGCTACGGGAGCGGTACAGGTATCATCAATAAAGAATCAGCTTGGTGATGATGTTAACATTTCCGTCGAACCTGGACGAAGAGACACGTTTCCCGCAATAGCACTTGCAACAGCATATCTTACGGACATAGAAGGAATAGACCCTGAAGAAACCGTTGTTGTCTGTCCGGTGGATCCATACGTTGAAGCAGATTACTTCAAAGCATTAAAAGGTTTGTCAGACCAGGCGGAAAAGGAAGAAGCTAATCTGGTATTGATGGGTATTGAACCTACATACCCGTCTGAAAAATACGGATATATTATTCCTAAAGACAGTAATTCAACTTCGGAGGTTTCAACATTCAAAGAAAAGCCTACCGCCGAAGTTGCAAAAGAGTATATCAGCCAGGGTGCGCTTTGGAACGGCGGTGTGTTTGCCTATAAGCTTAAATATGTGCTTAACAAGGCCCATGAGCTTATAGATTTTGCTGATTACAATGATTTGTACGATAAATATAATACCCTTACGAAAATTTCTTTTGACTATGCCGTGGTTGAAAAAGAAGAAAAGATACAGGTTCAGCGCTTTAACGGTCAGTGGAAGGATCTTGGTACCTGGAATACTCTTACCGAAGCGATGGAAGATAAGGTTGTCGGAAAGGGAATCCTTAACGAAGAATGTGATGGTGTTCACATTGTAAACGAAACAGACCTGCCTATTTTGGCAATGGGGCTTCATGATGTAGTTATTTCGGCATCTCCGGATGGAATTCTTGTTTCTGACAAAGAGCAGAGCTCATACATTAAGCCGTATGTAGACTCCATTGTTCAGCAGATTATGTTTGCGGAAAAGAGCTGGGGCAACTACCGTGTTATGGATGTGGAATCGGAATCAATGACAATAAAGGTTACTCTTAACCCCGGTCACTCTATGAATTATCATAGCCACAACCACCGCGATGAAGTTTGGGTTGTTCTTTCGGGAACAGGAAAGACTATCGTGGATGGTATGGAACAGTCTGTTAAAGCAGGTGATGTAATAACCATGAGCAGCGGTTGTTGCCATACGGTTATAGCGGAAACGGAACTTAAGCTTATTGAGGTACAGCTCGGAAGAGAAATATCCGTTGAGGATAAAGAATTACACAAATTGAAATAAACTTAAAAGGTTACAGATTATGGAACAGAAGGGCTTCCTTAACGAACCCTTTCTTATGAAACCTGCGGGTAAGGACTATCTGTGGGGAGGAAAGCGGCTAAAGGACGAGTTTGCAAAAGAAATAAATATGGACCCGCTGGCAGAAACATGGGAATGCAGTACTCATCCTGACGGCCCCTCAATCGTTTTTGGCGGTAAATTTTCAGGGAAAACCCTTAGAGAGGTTCTTGCTGAAAATCCGAGATTTCTTGGAACGCACCCGGACATGAACGGGGAATTTCCGATATTAATAAAGCTGATTGATGCCAACAGTGATTTGTCAATTCAAGTACATCCTGATGATGTTTATGCCATGGAAAAGGAAAACGGTCAATTTGGCAAATCGGAAATGTGGTATGTACTTGATGCTTTGGAAGATGCAAAACTCATTTATGGTTTAAGACATGATACAGAGAAGGATGTTCTTAAGAAAAGCATAAGAGAGGGCAACATTGAAAAGTATCTTAAAAAATACCCGATAAAGAAAAATGATATTTTCTTTATAGAAGCGGGAACCATTCATGCTATCGGGGCCGGTGCTTTGATTGCAGAAATACAAGAAAACAGCAATCTAACTTATCGCTTGTTTGACTATAACCGTGTGGACAAGGGCGGTAACAGACGAGAACTTCACATAGACAAGGCATTGGATGTGGCAGATTTTTCTTCTGCAAAGGAACCGCGTCAGCCTATGCGAGTACTCAATTATCGCCCGGGTGTGGCAAGCGAACTTTTGTGTCGTTGTAAGTATTTTGAAGTGCACAGAATGCTTGTGAATACCTGTATGGGACAAAGAGTAACTTATAGGGCAGATTCGCTAAGCTTCAGGGTTCTTTTGTGTATAGAAGGAAGCGGAAGCATAACCTATTCCAAATCCGAAGAAAAAAAGGTAATCAGCGGACAAGAACAGGGATTGATAAATATAACCAAGGGTGATTGCGTATTTGTACCGGCAGACTCTGTTGAAATGGTTATAAAAGGGAATATGGAATTCTTGGATGTGCGAGGTTAATATCAAGCTTGGAGTACTTTATATAATAGTTGAAAAAATAATAAATTATGTATAAAATAATTAAGAAGTCGCTTTGCGGCAAATATAAATTATATTTTATTTTAGGAGGATTTTATTATGAAGTTTTGTCCCCAGTGCGGAACACAGTTAGATGATGCAGCAGTTGTTTGCACAAATTGCGGTGCTAATTTAGCAGCAGCTCCTCAGGCAGCTCCCCAGGCTCCTTACTATGCAGCTCCTGTAGCTCCCGTAGTTCCCGTTTATGATCACACAGCAGAATTTACCGCTCAGGAAATTTCCGAAGGCAAGGTATTCGGTATTGCTATTTACCTTCTTGGTGTTCTCGGCATTATTATTGCTTTACTTGGCAGCCGCGACAACAAGTTCGTTGCTTTCCACATCAGAAACTGGCTTAAGATTGAAATCTGCTCAGTTCTTGGTGTGATTATCGGTGCAGTTGTTCCTTTCCTTGGATGGTTTGTTGTTCTTCCTGTTGTAGCAATTATTGTTTTTGTACTTACAATTATCGCATTCTTCAACGTATGTAACGGTAAGGCAATTGACGCACCCATCATCAGAGCTTTCGGTTTCTTAAAGTAATTTAAGATAAACAGCTTGGTTTAAAAAGCAGTCACATATGTGACTGCTTTTTTTATGTGAGTTTTAGTTGTATAATGTATAGGATTATTTATTTACATTTGAGGGTAATAATGAAGAATAAAAAAGGAGAAAGAAAAACAATTAAAGATATGTTGTGCAAACTTTTGACAGTTTTTCTTTTGCCTGCCCTTATATTGTCGGGATGCGGAAATAATCAAGCAGTAACCGATAAGGCGGTCGTAAGCGAGAAAGTGTCTGTAGACGAGAAGACTTTGCACATGCTTGACGAACCTGAAATTTTGTATGAGCCGGTAAGTATGAAACCATCCATATATGTGGACCTGGTGGGCTATGTTCCAAACGGCGAAAAGGTTGCGGTTATCGAAGCCGGAATTATTCCCAGACGATTTGAAATAGTAGATGTGAAAACCGGGAAAAGTGTGTATAGCGGATATGTTCACGAAAGAGAATGTCCTGAAGACGATGAGACCTTGAGCGCTATAGTGGATTTCTCTGATTTTACTGCAGAAGGAACTTATTATATAAGTGCAGACTTTATAGGACGTTCCGAGAATTTTGATATAAGAAGCGGTATATATGAAGATCTTCTTAAAGCAAATTTCGGAGGTCTTTACGGATTAAGAGATGTAACGGATAAGAGTGATATCCTTAGCTTTGAAAGCAATGCTGATGTTACGCTTGATGTGTCCGGAGGTTGGATAACCGGAGAAGGTCGCTTAAAGGATGTGTGTGAAGGCTGCCTTGCGATGCAGGACTTAATGCTTTGTATAGAGTATTATCCCAAAGCTTTTTCAGACGACTACGGAACAGAAACGAGCGGTAACAAAATCCCGGATATTCTTGATGAGGTTATGTTTGAAGCCGAGTGGCTTTTGAAAATGCAAAACCCGGAAACCGGTGGTGTATATACATCGGTGTCGGTTGTTGGCAATGAAAAGGGTGAACAAAAGCGTGTAATCATGGGGGAGACGACTCGTGCTACAGCATACTTTTGCTCTTCCATGGCAAAATTGTCATATGTAGTAAAAAAATATGACGGAAGTTTTTCGACTAAATGTATTGAAGCGGCAAATCTTGCATGGAAGTGCCTTGAGGCTAACAAAGATTTGGTAGATAAGACACAAATGTTTAGAGCTGCGGTAGAAATGTACCGCGCTACCGGGTATAAAGTATACAGCCGCATTATTGATGACTATCTAAAAGATAATGCCAATAAAGAATATACCGAAAGAATAGCCTTGGATGGAGCCATTACATATATGGCAACAACAAGAAGCACAAATAAGCAGTACTGCACGCAATTGATGGAACAGTATATGGAAAGAACCGAGAATAAATCCAATGCTTCGAAAGAATCCAGATATCTGGTGGAATCGGGTGATCGCGAAGAAGCGGTTTTGCTTAGAAATCTTTCAGAAATTCTTATAGTAAATTACATAATCAGCAACAAAGAATATGGAACAATAGAGGAGAATTATCTCCATTATTTTTGCGGGCGTAATCCTGAAAATAAGATTTGCGACAGCTTAAAGAACAGCCCGGATGCATATGCTCAGCTTATGTTTCTTTTGGGCAAACTTACACTTATGAGCAGCAAATAAATTTTTGCCTTCAGGCAAAATAGAGTGTACATAAAGCGAGGATATAATGATGAAAATTGTAGTATTGGCAGGCGGAACAAGTACGGAAAGAGATGTTTCCTTAGTATCCGGAGCGCAGATTTACAAGTCACTAAAAGGAGCAGGACATGATGTAATGCTTCTGGATGTGTTTATGGGACTTGACACAGACGACATCGATTCGGTATTTTATCGTGGTGATGAACTCTTGGGTAATATCGAAAGCGTTAAGGAATCAAATCCGGACATAGAAGCAGTAAAAGCTTTGAGAGCAGATGGCGGCAAGGTTTTCTTTGGTCCAAATGTAATCGATATATGCAAAAAGGCAGATATCGTTTTTATGGCGCTTCACGGTGAAAACGGCGAAAACGGAAAGGTGCAGGCAGCATTTGATCTAAACGGAATAAGATATACCGGTAATGATTATATAAGCTCCGCTCTGGCGATGGACAAGGCTCTTGCAAAAGAAATATTTGCAATTTATGGTATTTCCACACCGAGAGGATACGCGTTAAAGAAATGTGAGGAAGATAATAATAAGCCTGAATATCCTGTGGTTGTTAAGGTAACAGACGGCGGTTCAAGTATAGGTGTATATATTGTTCACAATGATGCTGAATATGAAAAGGCTAAAAAGGAAGCATTTGAACTTGGCAATGAAGTTGTGGTTGAACGCTTTATTGACGGTCGTGAATTTTCTGTAGGTGTTATAAAGGGAGAAGCACTTCCTGTTATTGAGATAGCACCCAAAGAAGGCTTTTATGATTACAAAAATAAGTATCAGGAAGGGTCTACAATTGAAACCTGTCCGGCAATATTGAATGATGAGGATACAAAGCGCATACAAAAGATGGCTGTTGATGTATTTAAAGCTCTGCGTCTTAACCAATATGCAAGAATCGATATTATGATGGACAAATCCGGTGAAATATTTGCGCTTGAAGCCAATACACTTCCGGGTATGACACCTACTTCACTCATGCCCCAAGAGGCTTTGGCTGCAGGTATGAGCTACATTGATTTTTGTGAAAAGATAATGGCCATTGCGTTGGAGAATTAAAGCATTTTACATGATTTGAAAGTACATTACTTGGAAGGTAACCGACTTTGGAAGGAAGCAGATTTTTTCGTGTAATTGAATGGATATTTGGGCTGGCAATGCTTTTTGTAATAATGGTGGATGTTATTTTAGACAACCGCTTTTATTATGTATGCAAGAATAACTGCGTTGTCCCCAATATTGTTTTTTTGCTAATATTCCTGCTTTTATGTTTAACAATTGTACTTTTCGTAAGACAGTATCAAAAGGTAACGACGGATAAACCACCTAAAGCACCAAAACACTATATAAAAATAATGAATGTCATCAGATGGCTTTCTCTGGTCCTTTTGGTTGTGCAGATTATCTATGCCTATAATATATATTTTGAGACGGGTTGGGATTGCAGATTTTTAGTTAAAATGGCTCAGGATATTGCTTTTAACGGTGCGAAAATTGGTGATGCACACTACTTTTCACTATATCCTAACAATGCATTTTTGGTAGGCATTTTCGCCGGAATTCTTAAACTGGTAAAGTTTATCGGCATAAATAATGCACCATATTTTCCTCTTATTGTTGTGGGATGTGTTCTGGTTAATCTTTCGGGACTAATGTTTGCGGACTGTATTAGAATTCTTACCGGGAAGAAAACATTTATCATTATTTTTTGGTTTGTCTTTGTTTTTCTTACCGGCCTTTCTCCCTGGATAAGTATTCCGTATTCCGATACATATAGTATTATTTTTCCAACTCTTGCAGTATGGCTTTATCTTACTAAGAATGACAATAACTATGTTGTACGCTGGTTTTATATAACTGTTGTATGTTTTATCGGTTATTTTATTAAACCTACAGTGCTGCTCACTTTTATGGTTTTGATGGTCTTCGATATACTCCATTTTGTTTTTTCGTTCAAAAAGTCTTTTGCTAAAAGACAAATGAAAGAAGCAGTATTGTCATTAGTTTTGGTTGTGACAGGAATTGTGATATCCCTCGTAGTCAGATTTGGTGTGGAAAAACTTACCGGTTTTGCACCTGACGAAACAAGACAGGTTACTCCCATCCATTACTTTATGATGGGATTAAACAGTGAAAGCGGTGGCGGCTATAATCAGGAAGATGTTAATCTTTCTTTTTCATATGCAACTGTGGAAGAAAGAAACAGGGAAGATTTTAAGGTGGCTATGCAGCGCATTAAGGATATGCTTCCTTTCAGACTTATTACTTTTGAAGCGCAGAAAACACTTACCAATTTCAATGATGGTACCTTTGCCTGGGGCAATGAGGGCGATTTCTATTGGACTTACTATGACAGAAACGGGAAATTGGCTCCATATGTAAGAAATTATATTTATCATATAGGCGAAAAGCATGATACTTATGTGGCAGCAACTCAGGGAATATGGATGTTTGTGCTGTTTTCCTGCGCATTGGTAATTATAAAGGGACGTCGTCATAAAGACTACAGAGAAACAGCCATTATGGGAGTTATGCTTGCTATTATGCTCTTTTTAATGGTGTTTGAAGCAAGGGCCAGATACCTATATTTATATAGCCCTGTAATATATATGGTGGCAGCCGTGGGATTAAACAGGCTGTTTATTGGAAAGGACAAAAATTATTAATGAGAGAACTGACTATTGCTCAGGTAGCTGAAGCTGTACAAGGAAAAATAACGGGTGGAGAAGGAAATAAGCTCATTACATCGGTTGTAAGGGATTCGCGTGAGGTTACGGAAGGCACTCTTTTTGTGGCAATCAAAGGAGAAAGAGTGGATGGGCATGATTTTATTAATCAGGTGTTTGACATGGGGGCGGCAGCAGTATTCTGTGATCATGTCCCTGAAGATGCAAAAGGTCCCTGTATTTTGGTGGAAAATACGGTTGAAGCGCTTCAGAACCTGGCAGAGTGGTATAGACAGACTTTGAACATAAAAGTGGTAGGTATAACCGGAAGTGTCGGAAAAACCAGCACAAAACAGATGGTAGCCAGTGTTCTTGGAACTTATTTTAATGTGCTTAAGACCCCGGGGAACTTTAATAATGAAATTGGACTGCCTCTGACGATTATGATGTTAAATGATGATCATGAAGTGGCTGTTCTTGAAATGGGAATAAGTGATTTTGGTGAGATGAGTCTCTTGTCAAGAGTTGCAAAACCTGACATATGCGTCATCACAAACATCGGGCAGAGTCACATGGAGAATCTTGGCTCAAGAGACGGTATTTTAAGAGCCAAAACAGAAATATTTGAATCAAGGAAAAAAGATGGTCCTATATTTTTAAACGGAGATGACGATAAGCTTGTAACAATCACGGATGTAGACGGTATAAAACCGATATTCTATGGTTTTTCCGAGTCAAATAATGCCCGTCCCGAAAATGTAAATTCCCTTGGATTAAAGGGAACAAAAATGGATATTGTGCTTGGCGAAAAAAGATTCGGTGCGTCTATTAAAATGATTGGTAATCATATGGTAGCCAACGCAGTTGTGGCAGTAGCCATCGGTGATTATCTTGGTATGCCGGAGGAAAAAATAATAGAAGGCTTGAAAGAAGCCGACACGGTTGCAGGTCGTTCACATCTCATTCCATACGGCGAAGGATTTATTATTGATGACTGCTATAACGCGGCGCCTACCTCAATGAAGGCTGCCCTGGATACACTTTGTCTTGCTGATAAAGGTCGTAGAATTGCAATTCTTGGAGATATGTTTGAACTTGGAAGCGATGAAGCTTCTATGCACAAAGAAATGGGTCTCTATGCCGTATCCAAGGAAATTGATATGATAATAGCCGTAGGAGTCCTCAGCAAAAACATATATGACGGAGCTAAAGAGGGATTATCAAATAAGAATATTGAAATAGTATATTTCAAGGATATTGAGGAATGTGAGGCTGAACTATTAAAGTATATTAAGCCCGGGGATAATGTTCTTCTGAAGGCATCCAACGGAATGAACTTTAAGAGGCTTATATCTTTTTTGACGGAATAAAGATTCTTATTTATTTTTAGAGAGCATAAAGCAAAAGAGACTGAGAAAAATGAATAATCATTTTATCAGTCTCTTTTTTGTTCAATATTTAGTGGGCAATCAACGCCCTCAAAAAGCATTCGAATACTAATCGGGTTGGGCTATATTGTAGCAGTGTATCCGAATGCGAGAGCTTCGAATTTAGTTTTGAGCAAAAGCTGCGGCGTCTTCGGCAAGCTTGTCGAATTTCTGCATAACTGCATCGAAGGTTTTCTGAGATATTTCCGGAAGCTCTCCGCCCCAGGTATTCTGAGCCTGCTTAAACCCTTTTTTGAAGGCTTCGCGCATATCCTCGATTTTTGAAGGATCTCCACCGGTTAAGGCGTTGGCAAAATCGATAATTCTGTCGGAGGTAGCTTCAACGCCCCAGTAACCGTCCTCAGCTATATCGGCTTGTGCCTGGGCTTTTGTGGCAGGGTCAACTTCGAGTTTGCCACTGCTTAAAGCTTTCCACATATCATTGGCATTGGCAAAAGAATCTGCCTGCTTTGAAATGAGCTGTGAAACTATGCTCTGAAGCTGGTTGATACGAGCTTCTGTTTCGGCTTTGAGTTTCTGAATTACTTCATTGTTTGCTTTGTAGGTTTTTGTAGGCATCTCCAAAGTGGGTTCGTATACAGCACCAACTTCTTCGGTTTTTGTTTCTGCTGCTACCGCACTTTCCGATCCCTGCACAGCCGGCTTCATATAAGCCGCATAACTATCACCTACATTTGTAACTCCGTTTACGTTCATAGGTTTCCTTTCTTCGCATCCATGCGATGGGTGAATAGTTAATATGATTTCTGTTTATAAGGACAATCATAGGTTTCATAACCTATTATCGAGCATCTTAACAAAAAAATGAAGAGTTTTTTTGAAAAAAGTTGAATTATTGCGTTTAAAATGTTTTTTGCACATAGTATATTGTATAAAGAATATTGTATACAAAGTACATTAGGAGCTAATATATGCAATTTAATGAACGAGAAACAGTAATTGAGAAAGCATATGCAAAAATTAATCTTTCTTTGGATGTGTGCGGCAAAAGACCCAACGGATACCATGATGTAAAGATGATAATGCAGTCCATAAGTTTGTGTGATGAGCTTTCTTTTGAAGCCATTGAAAGCGGTATTGAATTGACGATGGACAATGAAGAGCTGACAGCAGAAAGCAATGGTGGCAAAGAAAATATAATTGTAAAGGCAGCCAAAGCTTTTTTTGCCGACACAAAGATAAACGGCGGTGTACGTATTAATTTGATAAAAAAGATTCCTATTGCTGCCGGAATGGCAGGGGGCAGTACTGATGCCGCAGCTACGCTTAGGGGTCTTAACAGATTATATAAAACATATCTTGATAATAAAAAACTTGAAAAAATCGGAGTTACCATCGGTGCGGATGTACCTTTCTGCATTGAGGGCGGCACCAAATTAAGCGAAGGAATAGGCGAAATACTTACGAATATTCCTTCACCGGAGAAGACTTTCGTAGTTATCTGTAAACCGGATATCAATGTCTCAACCAAAGAAGTATATGAGCAATTTGATGCCCTCTTAAATCCGTTTCACCCTGACGTGGACAGTATGAGAAAGGCTCTTGAAGAAAGGGATTATGCAAAGGTTCCTAACCTTCTTGGAAACTCTCTTGAAGGGGTTACCAAGGGAATCCATCCGATTATTGGCGAAATCGAAAAATATATGGAAGAAAACGGTGCCGTTAAAGCTATTATGAGCGGTTCGGGACCCACCGTTTTCGGACTTGTTGAATTTGAAAAAATGCATAAATTAAGTGAAGTATTAAAAGAAAAATACCCCCAATTTTATGTAGGAGAGCATTATTATGGCTAAATTATCTCTGAATATGGATGAATATTTACCCTTGCGTGATGTAGTATTTCATGCCCTCAGAAGAGCTATACTTACCGGTGAGATAAAGCCGGGAGAAAGACTTATGGAAATCCATTTGGCTCAGGAGCTGGGTGTCAGCAGAACTCCTGTCAGAGAGGCAATCCATAAGCTTGAGCAGGAGGGCCTTGTTTCCATGATCCCAAGACGTGGTGCGCAGGTTGCACAGATATCCGAAAAGGGGTTAAAGGATGTACTTGAGGTCCGTCGTGCACTGGATGCATTTTGCGCCGAGCTGGCATGCGAAAGAATGACAGCAGAAAGCGCTGAGGCATTGGAGCAGGCTTATATAGATTTTGAGAAGGCTACAGAAACAAAAGATGCTACGATTATAGCCAAGGCTGATGTTTCTTTTCACGAGATTATTATTAATTCTACCGGAAATGAAAGATTGATTACCACCATGAATAACCTGGCTGAGCAGATGTATCGATACCGTTTTGAGTATATTAAGGATGAGAGCCAGCACAAAGTTTTAATAGCGGAGCATAAGGTTTTAATGGATGCTATTTTGTCAAAGGATGTGGAGAGAGCAAGAAACGCGGCTATGGTACATATTGATAATCAACAGCAGTCTATTCTCTCACAGATTAGTATTTGAGCGAAAGAAATCGGAGCGCATCTTTGTGGCGTACGATAAACTTCAATCGGAGTGATTGTTTTTAACACCGAGTATGATTTAGTAACAACGGAAAGAGCAGAACTTTTATGGAAAATATAAAACGGGAAGTAGATTTGACCATAACCGGTAAACAGAGAAATGCTGATGATAGTGACAGCAGCGTCGTAAAAGTGAAAGGTACCCTATCAACTGTTAATGGCAAAACAGTTGTTTTTTATGAAGAAATATCTGAAGACGGTGACAAATTCAAATGCCTTTTAAAATTTGATGAAAACAGTCTCGAACATTCTAAGACGGGAGAGGTAAAATCAAAATTTATTTTTAAAAAGGGATGGAAGTATTTGGGAACTTATCAGACTCCTTTTGGAGATTTTGAAATGGGAACCGATACAAAATTCTACGAAATGAGTGAGTGTGAGGGCAAAATAAATCTCCATGCCATATATGACATGGAGATAAACAATGAATTTGCTTCTGAAAATGAAATACTCATCGAGATATCATAAATACATTTAAGCTTACTTAACGGCTTTAGCGCCTGCTTTTTCCTGCATTTTTTCAACCCAGGCCTTAAAGCCTTTTTTCTTTTCCACAGGAGCGCTCTTGCTCTTGCCGTGAAGTCCTTTTACATCTGTAATATAGATACCGCTTACGACTGCTTTAACTTCTTTTTTGACGGGAATTGCTTCAAAAATCTTTTCATCGGCCACAAGAGTCATAATCTGGGGGCCTACCTTAGCTTTTACAATAGGAAGCTTTGTAAGACGCATAAGCTTCGGTGACTGTTCGATAACGGCGCTGGGAAGTCCTGAATCTTTAAGTCTCATTCTTTTCTTGTCGATTATAAGCATAGAAACCGATTGCTTATATGCTTCCATCTGAGCAGCCTGCTCATCTTGTCTTTTCTGAGCTTTTTTGCCTAAGAAATATAATAAAACTATCAGTCCTATAAGAATGACTGAAATAACAATTGTTACTATCCATCCGGTAGACATTAGGGATAACCTCCGATTTATATTTGCAAAAATAGTTTTTTTGCATAGAAAGTATAACATTAGGATAAATTATACACAACCCACAATTTCGTTAATATCCTGTATGCCGTGGCGAAGCATAAATTCGGTAATACCGTCTACTACTTCAATTGTTGTGTTGGGATTTATAAAGTTTGCGGCACCGACGGCAACCATTGTAGCACCTGCCATCATAAATTCGATTGCATCTTCGGCCGAAGCTATTCCGCCCATTCCGATAACGGGAATATTCACCGCATGAGAGGCTTCATAAACCATTCTTACAGCCACAGGTTTAATTGCGGGACCGGACATTCCGCCGGTTTTGTTGGCAAGGACAAATTTGCGGCGTTTAATATCTATTTTCATTCCGGTGATTGTATTAATAAGGGAAATTGCATCGGCGCCCGCTGCTTCTGCAGCTTTTGCCATATCAGCAATTCTTGTCACGTTAGGACTTAGCTTCATAATGACGGGCTGCTTGGCCACCTTTTTTATTTGCTTTGTGATATTTTCAAGAGCTTTGGCATCCTGGCCAAAGGCAATGGCACCTTCCTTTACATTAGGGCAGGATACATTGATTTCAAGCATATCAACCGGCTCATTTTGGAGTCTTTCGACTACCGCCAGATATTCTTCAACGGTTTTGCCGCAGACATTGACAATGATTTTGGTGTCATACTGTTTGAGGAACGGAATATCTCTTTCGCAAAAAACTTCAATTCCGGGATTCTGAAGGCCGATGGCATTTAACATACCGCCGTAAACTTCGGTTACACGGGGGGTGGGATTGCCGGGCCACGCAACAGAAGCAACTCCTTTAGTTGTTATGGCGCCCAGTTTATTTAAATCTACAAACTCTCCGTATTCCATGCCGGAACCGAAAGTTCCTGAAGCAGTGGTAACGGGATTTTTAAATTCTACTCCTGCGATTTTTACAGCTGTGTTCATCAGATATCAACCTCCTTTGAATCAAAGATGGGACCTTCGGTACATACTCTTGCATTGTTAACATGTGAGTGATGATCTTCTTTTGTGGTTTTTGCCACGCATCCTAAGCAGGCGCCCACACCGCAGGCCATTCTTTCTTCTAAAGAAATGAAAGCGGTTATATTTTCTTTTTCCGCGTATGCTTTTATTGCTCTAAGCATCGGCATGGGTCCGCAGGCACAGATAACATCTGCTTTTAAATTATTGGCAGCGATGGCATCCATAACATTTCCTTTGGTTCCTATACTTCCGTCCTCGGTAGCGACAACAGTGTCATTATATTTGTCAAAATCGTCTTTTAAAAACAATGAACTGTCTCTGTAACCAAGAACAGCTGTTACATCAATGTTCTGAGATTTAAGAGCTTTTGTAAGCTCAAGCATAGGGGGAACTCCGATTCCGCCTCCAAGAGTTAAAACCTTTTTTCCTTTTAAAAGATTTATGTCATAGCCGTTGCCAAGAGGTCCCATCAATTTGATCGAATCCCCGGCCTTGTAGCCTGAAAACTCGGCGGTTCCTTTGCCGGCAATTCTAAACACAAATCTAAGCCCTGTTTCCGTAATCTCACAGATGCTTATGGGGCGGGGCAGAAGAGTACTTTTATCCTTGGGATAAATCATTACAAACTGTCCGGGAACGGCATAGTCTTTTAAATTTGTGGTAACTGCTAAATCATAAATCATGGGAGACAGCATGGAAACTGATTCCACGATGCCTGTTTTACATATCTTCATATACAATATGTCCTCCGCAGATAGTATATTTTATTTTGCCTGTTATTTCCTTACCCTTAAACGGGGTGTTGAAGGATTTTGAGGCTGTTGTATCGTAAATCCATTTTTCCGATGTGGAGAAAATGACCAAATCGGCCGCTTCGCCTATATTAAGTCCGGGGCAACTGATTCCGTAAAGCTCGCGAGGGGCTACGCATAGTGTGTAAAGAAGCCGGTAAAGACTTAATTTGTTTTCGTTTACCAGGTTCATAATGCCTAAGGAAAAGGCTGTTTCAAGTCCGGTTATACCGGAAGGAGCCTTTGTAAGAGGCTGATTTTTTTCTTCTTCGCTGTGCGGAGCATGGTCGGTGGCTATGAAAGAAACAGTTCCGTCAGCAAGCCCTTTGATTATGGCTTGCCTGTCTTCTTCGGTTCGAAGGGGAGGATTCATCTTAGCGTTGGTTCCAAGCTCCATAACGGCATTTTCCGTAAGAGAGAAATGATGCGGAGTAGCCTCGGCATATATATTTTTGAAACCTTCATTTCGGGCTTTTCGCACAAGCTCTATCGTTTCTGCCGTACTTACATGCTGTATATTAAGAGCCGCGCCTGTTTCTTTGGCAATTTCAATATCACGCTTTACCAGAGAAATTTCGGCCTCTCTCGGTGAACCTTCTATATTGTAATGGCGGCTTGCCAGTCCTCTGTTTATGCCGTTTTGAGCAATCAGGGTTTTGTCCTCTTCATGAAGGCTGATGGGAACCTTAAGCTCGGCACATTTTTTCATGGCAGCTCGCAAAAGATTCTCGTCCATAAGAGGACTTCCGTCATCGGTACAGCCGATGGCACCGTTCTTGAAAAGATTGTCCATATCGGTAAGGGCTTCACCTTTAAGTCCCATGGATACCGCAGCACAGGTATGAATGTTTATACCGGTGTTAAGTCCTTTGTTCAAAACATAGGAAAGGGTTTCTGCATTATCAACACTTGGATTTGTGTTTGCCATAAGGACAATTCCTGTGTATCCGCCACGCTTTGCGGCAGCAGCTCCGGTTTCGATATCTTCCTTGTGGGTAAATCCGGGATCCCTGAAGTGAGAATGGATGTCAAAAAAGCCGGGAGCGCAGAACAATCCTGTTCCGTCTATTGAATCATTGCCGTAGTATGAAAGACTGCCCGGAGAATCAATAGCTTTGATAACGCCGTCTTCAATCAGAATGTCGCATTCTTTCTCAACTTCTTCTATGGGATTAACGAAAGTAATATTTTTGATAATCATAGATTTTTTAATCCTTTATTTTCTGATAAATAAGTCTACCAAAAAAATAGTATTCTGTCTTGCATTACTTTTGAATTAAGACCTATAATAATGGAGTTATGATAAGATTTATTTTAGATGCGGCCTGGGTAATCATTTTCTTGATTTTATCCATTCCGTTTGTATTAATTGAATTGATTGTCGGTCTTTTCTCAAAGAAGGTTAAAGCAAGGACTTCCCAGTGGATTATTAAGTGGGCATTTTCGGTGGTTCTTTTTATTTCGGGAACAAAGGTTAAAGTGCTTGGCAAAGAAAATATTCCCGCGGATGAGCCTGTTCTTTTTGTACCTAATCACAGAAGCATTTTCGACATAGTTATTCCCTATACAATATTTCCCAATCAGACCGGATTTATTGCCAAGAAAGAAACAAAAAAATTTCCTGTATTTAACTTATGGATGATGTTCATGAATTGTCAGTTTCTTGACAGGTCGGATTTAAGAGATGGCCTCAGGGTAATAAATAAGTCGGCAGACCTTATAAAGGACGGAGTTTCCATGTGTGTATTCCCTGAGGGTACCAGAAACAAGGGCGAAGAGGTGCTGGGTCCTTTTCATGACGGTTGCTTAAAAATTGCGCAGAAGGCAGGCTGCCCTGTTATTCCCGTTACTATTGTGGGTTCTGACGACATTTTTGAAAATCATTTTCCAAAGGTAATCAAACAGGCTGTTACAGTGGAGTTTGGCAAGCCTATCGAGACAAAAGAAATGTCAAAAGCCGAATTTAAGGAATTAAGCGGCATGATACGTGAAGTGATAATTGAAAATTATAATAAGAATAAAAACGATAAATAACTTTATTTTTAATCGTAACTGTGCTATAAATCTTTTATTATATTTTCAGAGACAGGCTTTATAGCCGGATTATAGTAAGGAAATAAAATATGAAAAGAAAATTATGGATACTTCTTTTTGCCGGAATCTGCTTATTCGCGGCAGGATGCGGCGAGGCTTCCGGAAATGACGGACAGTCTGCACAGACTTCGGAAAATGAGGCATCGACAGGAGGATCGCTTCTTGATTTGGTAGAGAATCCGGAAGCGTACTTAAATTCAAATACAGGAAGCGGCTTGCTGGAAATAGGTCAGTATAAGGGACTTACGGTTGAGGCTGCAAAATATGTTCCTTCCGAAGAGGAAATCGATTACTACATTCAGTCTTTCTTTGCCGATGAGGCATCCGATTTTGAATGGAACAAAGCGGTTGAGAACGGAGACACCGTTGTAATAGATTTTGTGGGAAAAATCGATGGCGAAGCATTTGAAGGCGGTACTGCTGACGATTATACACTGGTTATCGGTTCACACTCTTTTATTGATGGATTTGAAGACGGTGTTATCGGTATGGAAGTGGGAGATGTCAAGGATCTTGAACTTTCCTTCCCTGAGAATTATCACAACGCGGAACTTGCGGGAAAACCCTGTGTGTTTACCGTAACTTTGGACAAGGTTATTCCTTCACTCAGTGATGATGCGGTTGCAACACTTCAAAATCCGGATTATTCAAATGTAGAAGAGTATAAGGCATTTCAGTCTGAAGTAATAAGTGATTACTTTAACTCGGATTATGAAACAACAGCGATGTCAGGCCTGCTTGATCAGATTATCAATACATCAAAATTTGGAATTCTTCCCGAGGATTCCATGAACGAGCAGCGTCAGCGTATTGTATCGGCATATACCGATGTGGCTTCATCATACGGTCTGGATGTGGATACATACCTTTCATATAACGGAACGGACGTTGAAACTCTTGCAGGTTTATTTGTAAAGAGAGACCTTGTATTTTTATCAATAGCGGAAGCGGAAGGAATCACTATCTCGGATACGGAACTTGATGAGATTGCAGAAAGATACATTTCCGACTATGCAACCGTAGAAATGACATTAGATGAGTTTTATGAGCAGGAAGGCGGCAGAGATGCTTTTATGAAGGCCAGCGTTATAGAGAAGGTATACAGATTCCTTCTTGATAATTCAAATATTGTTGAGCCCTCTTCCGGCAACTAGAACGGAATAAATAAACTGCTCCTGCAGAATAATGAGCAAAGTCTTTGATGACTTTGGAAAGGATAAATAATGGAACTTACAGATATCAGAGATTTATTCAGAAACAAAGAGGAATATATCGGAAAGCAGGTAACTATCGGCGGATGGGTAAGAAGTATTCGTGATTCAAAGACCTTTGGATTTATTGTTATTAACGACGGTACTTTCTTTGAACCCCTTCAGGTAGTATATTCCGATAAACTTGACAACTTTGAAACAATTTCAAAGCAGAATGTTGGTGCAGCTATTGTGGCAACCGGTACAATCGTTGCTACTCCCGATGCAAAGCAGCCCTTTGAAATGCAGGCAGAATGCATCAGCATTGAAGGTATGTCAACACCTGATTTTCCTCTTCAGAAAAAGCGCCATACCCTTGAGTATTTACGTACCATTCCCCACTTAAGAGCGCGTACAAACACCTTTGAAGCAGTTTTCAGGGTTCGTTCACTTATTGCATATGCAATTCATACCTTCTTTATGGAAAGAGGATTTGTTTATGTACATACCCCCATCATCACAGGCAGTGACTGTGAAGGTGCCGGTGAAATGTTCCAGGTAACAACCCTTGATTTAAACAACCTTCCTTTGACCGAAGACGGAAAGATTGATTTTTCAAAGGACTTCTTTAACAAGCCTACCAACATGACGGTTTCAGGTCAGTTAAACGTTGAAACATATGCATTTGCATTTAAGAATGTTTATACCTTTGGACCTACTTTCAGAGCTGAAAACTCAAACACAACAAGACATGCTGCGGAATTCTGGATGATTGAGCCTGAAATCTGCTTTGCAGATCTTACCGATGATATGATTTTAGCTGAATCAATGCTTAAGTATGTTATTAATTATGTACTTGAAAACGCTCCCGAAGAAATGAACTTCTTCAACAGCTTTATTGACAAGGGACTTATCGAAAGACTTAAGCATGTGGCATCTTCGGACTTTGGCCGCATTACATACACAGATGCAATAAAGATTTTAGAGAAGCACAACGATGAGTTTGATTATCCCGTTCACTGGGGTTCTGACCTTCAGACGGAGCATGAGAGATATCTTACAGAAGTTGAATTCAAGCGTCCTGTATTTGTTACCGATTATCCCAAGGAAATCAAAGCATTCTATATGAAGCTTAACGAAGACGGAAAAACCGTTGCGGCAATGGACTGTCTGGTTCCCGGCATCGGCGAAATTATCGGTGGTTCTCAGAGAGAAGATGATTACGACAAGCTTGCAAAGAGAATGGAGGAATGTGGTCTTAACAAAGAGGATTACGACTTCTATCTTGATCTTAGAAAGTACGGTACCGCAAGACATGCAGGCTTTGGTCTCGGCTTTGAACGCTGCGTCATGTACTTAACCGGAATGGGTAACATCAGAGACGTTCTTCCCTTCCCTCGTACAGTAAACAACTGTGAATTATAATTTAAGCTAATGACATAGCAACCCGTTTTACATACATATGTGAAAATGGTTGCTATGTTTTATATTTAAAAACTTTTTTATGAGGAGAATTTTGGCATGAATTTTCTTGAAGAAAGAATTTTAAAGGACGGCGTTGTAAAAGAAGGCAACGTATTGAAGGTTGACAGTTTTTTAAACCATCAGATGGATGTTCAGCTTTTTGATCAGATGGGAGCTGAATTTGCAAAGAGATTTGCGGGAAAGCCCATTAACAAGATTCTTACCATTGAGGCTTCGGGTATAGGAATAGCAAGCGTGGTGGCGCTTCACTTCCCGGGAGCACCTGTGGTATTTGCAAAGAAGTCCCAGAGCATTAATCTTGACGGAGACATATATACCGCAGAGGTTGAATCATTTACCCATAAAAATACAAACCATGTTCTGGTATCCAAGAAATATTTGGGACCGGATGATCATCTTCTTATTATCGACGATTTTTTAGCTAATGGATGTGCGCTTCAGGGACTTATTCAGATTGCCATTCAGGCAGGAGCAACGGTGGAAGGTATCGGAATCGCTGTTGAGAAAGGCTTCCAGGCCGGCGGACGCATGATAAGAAACTTAGGTTACCAGCTTGAATCTCTTGCAATCGTAGAGAGTATGGATGACAAGAACGGAACAGTGGAGTTTCGCCCGCAGTAGGTTTCTTTTGCGGATAATGCCCGGATAATTTGTGTTTGCTTGATAATTTATTATAAAAAGTTATCGGGTCAAACAGTGAAAATTATAAAAAAGATACATTGTTTTTTACAAATGTATGATATACCATTAGTTGGTAATTCATAAATACAACACAATAAAGAGGAGAATATTATGAAAAAGATTGTTGCATTAGTACTTTCTTTAATCATGGTTGCTTCACTTTGCGCTTGCGGCGGCAGCGAAAAGGCAGCATCCGACGGTTCTGTAAAAGTAGGATTTATCTTCCTTCACGATGAAAACTCTACTTACGACTTAAACTTCATCAACGGTGCAAAAGAAGCTTGTGATGCACTTGGAGTTGAGTATCTTACAAAGACAAATATTCCTGAAGGTCAGGAATGCTACGAAGCAGCTTGCGAATTAGTTGATGCAGGTTGCAACATCGTATTTGCAGATTCATTCGGTCATGAAGACTTCATGATTCAGGCAGCTAAGGAATATCCCAATGTTCAGTTCTGCCACGCTACAGGTACAAAGGCTCATACTGAAGGCCTTGCAAACTTCCACAACGCTTTCGCTTCTATCTATGAAGGCCGTTACCTTGCAGGTATCGCTGCAGGCTTAAAGCTTAATCAGATGATCGAAGAAGGCACAATTACAGCTGACCAGTGTAAGATGGGTTATGTTGGTGCATTCACATATGCAGAAGTTATTTCCGGTTACAGCTCATTCTTCCTTGGCGCTCGTTCCGTTTGTCCTTCAGCTACAATGGAAGTAACCTTTACCGGTTCATGGTACGATGAAACAGCTGAAAAGGAAGGTGCTAACACCCTTATCAATGACGGCTGCGTACTTATTTCTCAGCATGCTGACTCTATGGGTGCTCCTACAGCTTGTGAAACAGCAGGTGTTCCCAACGTTTCTTACAACGGTTCAACAGCAAGTGTTGCTCCCAACACATTCATCGTTTCTTCCAGAATTAACTGGGCTCCTTACTTCAAGTACATCATCGGATGTGTTAAAGAAGGTAAGGCTATTGATACAGACTGGACCGGAACAATCGCTACAGGTTCTGTAGAATTAACCGATCTTGGTGGAGCTGCAGCTCCCGGTACCGCAGAAGCTATTGCTGATGCTAAGAAGGCTATGGAAGCAGGCACACTTCATGTATTTGATGTTTCTACTTTCACTGTTGACGGTGCTAGTCTTACTTCTTACATGGCCGATGTTGATACAGATCCCGCTTACGAAGCTGACCACGAAGTTGTTACAGACGGTTACTTCAACGAATCAGGTGCAGGTTTCAGATCAGCTCCTTACTTCAATGTAAATATTGATGGTATCACTCTTCTTGATACAGCTTTCTAATCTGACGGCTGACTGAAGAACAAAGAAATACGGATAACAGGAGGTAATGCTCTATTGGGCATTACCTCTTTCTTTTTCCTTGCACTAACCGATAGATTTGGTTAAAATTAAAAAGTATGGTGCGAAATAGGCTTCGCACAAAAAAACAGACGAGGAGAGCACAATTGGAAACCAAAACTGCTGCGGTATCACTGCGAAATATTAGCAAGTCGTTTGGGGCCGTAAAAGCCAATGAAAATGTGAATCTTGATATTTATAAGGGCGAGATTTTGGCATTGCTTGGCGAAAACGGTTCGGGAAAAACAACACTTATGAATATGCTTTCCGGGATTTATTTTCCCGATGAAGGCCAGATAATGATAAATGGCAAGGAAGTGATTATTGCTTCCCCCAAACATGCCTTTGATTTAGGTATAGGTATGGTACATCAGCATTTTAAGCTGGTTGATGTTCTTTCTGCCACCGAAAATATTATTCTTGGTCTTCCCGGTAAGCTGAATATTAAAGAAGCTACTTCGAAGATTAAGGAAATATGTGATAAGTACGGCTTTGAAGTAGATCCCGATCAGAAGATATATAACATGTCGGTATCTCAGAAGCAGACTGTCGAAATCGTTAAGGTTTTATACCGTGGCGCGGATATTCTTATTCTGGATGAACCTACCGCGGTTTTGACTCCTCAGGAAACAGAAAAATTATTTGCGGTACTTCGTAAGATGCGTGAAGACGGCAAGGCTATTGTTATTATTACTCATAAGATGCATGAGGTAGAAAGTCTTTCCGACCGGGTAGCGGTTCTCAGAAGAGGTACTTATGTGGGCGACATGATGACAAAAGACACCAACGCCCAGGAAATGACCAATATGATGGTAGGTCATGCGGTTACATTAAATATTGACCGTCCCGAACCTGTTGATCCCAAAAAGAGAATTGCAGTAAGAGGACTTACCGTAAGAAGTATGGACGGTATTCTTAAGCTGGACGATGTTTCATTTGACGCTTTCAGCGGAGAAATACTCGGTATTGCAGGTATTTCCGGATGCGGACAAAAAGAACTTCTTGAAGCCATCGCAGGACTTCAGAAGGTTGAGGCCGGAAGTATTTCATATGTTTACGATGACGGAAAGAAGGATGAACTTCTTGGAAAGGATCCCTTAAAGATTCAGGAAATGGGTGTTACTCTTTCTTTTGTACCTGAAGATCGTCTGGGTATGGGACTTGTAGGAAATATGGACCTTGCAGACAATATGATGCTCAGATCATTCAGAAACGGTTCCGGTTTCTTTACCGACAGAAAGGCTCCGGCACAGCTTGCAAAGACAGTAGTTGAAGATTTGGAGGTAGTAACCCCGGGTATATCAACACCTGTAAGACGTTTGTCCGGCGGTAATGTTCAGAAGGTTCTGGTAGGCCGTGAAATTGCCTCGGCTCCCAAGGTTTTACTTACTGCTTATGCAGTTCGTGGTCTTGATATCAATTCATCATATACAATTTATGATCTTATAAACAAGCAGAAGGAAGCGGGGGTTGCCGTAATATTTGTAGGCGAAGACTTAGACGTGCTTCTGCAGATTTCCGACAGAATTCTTGTTCTTTGCGGAGGCAAAGTGAGCGGAATCGTTGACGGCCGTACCGCGGATAAAAATCAGGTCGGTATGCTTATGACAAGAGTAGGAGGTGGCGAGAATGAGCAATAAGGCAAAAGAACCTCTTTTTCACATTGTCAAAAGAGATGATACTACAAAGAAAAAGGCATACATGGTAAGAGCAATTGCCATTTTGGCAGCATTAATCGTATGTGCCATTGTTACCACACTTCTTACGGGAGCAAACCCGATAAAGGTATACGGAACAATTTTTTCGGGTGCCTTCGGATCTGCCAGAAGGACCTGGGTTACACTTCAGAGTCTTGCAATTCTGCTTATTATTTCTTTGGCACTGACTCCTGCATTTAAGATGCAGTTTTGGAACATCGGTGGCGAGGGCCAGGTGCTAATCGGTGGTCTTGCCGCAGCTGCCTGCATGATTCTTTGCGGAGACAGACTTCCGGCAGGAAAGAGTGTTCCAAGCTGGGTAGTAGTGGTTCTTATGATAGGTGCCAGCCTTATCGCAGGTGCGGTTTGGGGACTTATACCCGCGATGCTTAAAGCGAAATGGAATACCAACGAAACTCTTTCCACACTGATGATGAACTATATAGCAACCCAGTTGGTTGCATATTATACAATTCTTTGGGAAGTACCCAAGGGCTCCGGTAAAATCGGTATCATTAACCAGAGCACCGAAATCGGCTGGCTTCCGGAAATAGGTAACAAATACCTGTTAAGCATTATTGTGGCGGTTGTTGTTACTGCAGGAATGTATCTTTATTTAAACTATAGTAAGCATGGCTATGAAATTGCCGTAGTAGGTGAAAGTGAGAGAACCGCAAGATACGTCGGCATGAAGGTAAAGAAAGTAATTGTTCGTACAATGGCTCTTTCCGGTGCCTTGTGCGGACTGGCAGGACTGCTTCTTGTAGGCGGAATTAATCACACTGTTACAACAACAATTTCAGGCGGTCAGGGATTTACGGCGGTTATGGTTTCATGGCTTGCAAAATTCAACCCCATTACAATGGTATTTACAAGTCTGTTGATTGTATTCCTTGAAAGAGGTGCCGGTGAGATTTCAACCATATTCGGCCTTAACCAGTCATTCTCCGATATCCTGACAGGCATCATTTTATTCTTTATTATCGGATGTGAATTCTTTATTAACTATAAAGTCAGCTTTAGAAGTAAAAATGTAAAGGAGGAAAAAGAAAATGTTTGATCTGGTAGCATTTATTCCCCGTGCCGTTGGCCAGGGTATTCCCCTTCTTTACGGAAGTACGGGTGAAACGATAACTCAGAAGGCAGGTAATCTTAACCTCGGTATTCCCGGTGTTATGTATGTAGGTGCAATCAGCGGAGTAATCGGCTCGTTCTTTTACGAAAACTCTGTTCCTGCGGGACAGTCATTAAACGGTTTTCTTGCCATAGCAATTCCGCTTATCTGTTCTCTTCTCGGTTCTCTTATTATGGGACTTATTTACTGCTTTTTGACAGTATCGTTAAGAGCTAATCAGAATGTTGCCGGTCTTGCCATGACAACCTTTGGTATCGGTTTCGGTAACTTCTTCGGAGGTTCGCTTATTAAACTTTCCGGTGCGGATATTCCTTCAATTGCATTGACCCGTACCAGTCAGTTTTTCAGTAAGTCGCTTCCTTTTGCTTCAAATCTCGGTTGGTTTGGAAAAATCTTCTTATCCTATGGATTTTTGGCATATTTTGCAATTGTGATTGCACTGGTTGCATCAAGATTTTTAAATAAAACCCGTCCGGGTCTTCACTTACGCGCTGTAGGTGAAAGTCCTACAACAGCTGATGCGGCAGGTATTAATGTTACAATGTACAAGTATCTTGCCACCTGTATCGGTTGTATGATAGCAGGTCTCGGAGGCCTTTACTATGTAATGGATTATGCCTGCGGAGTATGGTCCAACGATGCTTTCGGTGACCGTGGATGGCTTGCTATTGCACTTGTTATATTTACTATTTGGAAACCCAATGTGGGTATTTTCTCATCCATTCTTTTTGGCGGCTTGTATATTTTATACCTTTATCTGCCTACAGGTATGGACCATATGGAATACAAGGAACTCTATAAAATGCTTCCTTATATCGTAACGTTGGTTGTTCTTGTAATTACAAGTATGAGAAACAAGAGAGAAAATCAGCCGCCGGCATCCCTGGGACTCCCGTATTTCCGTGAGGAGCGATAAGAGAGAAGTAAATGCCCCAAAAAATTTAGTCTGAAAGTTTGGGCTGTATGTAGTTTTGATATAGGTTTTGCAATGAAATTATATGTATTGCGTCACGGTACCACTGATTGGAATGAAGCAAAACGACTTCAGGGAAACAGTGATACCGAATTGAATGAAAAGGGTCGTCTTTTGGCTAAGCAGACAGCAAAGGCTCTGGAGGATGTACCCTTTTCTCATATTTATTCAAGCCCTCTTTCAAGAGCGGTCGAAACCGCTGAAATCGTAAGGGGTCACAGAAATGTTCAGATTGTAAGTGATAGGCGTTTGATAGAAGTCTGCTTTGGTATCGATGAGGGAGTCACAGTAGAGAAGAGAACGCCGGGCTGCAGATTGTTTTTTGACGATCCGGATAATTATATCCCGGGAGAAGGGGCTGAATCTATTGAGTCTCTTGTGGCAAGGACCGGTGAATTTATTAAAGAGGTACTGGTTCCGTTGTCTGTTAAAGAGCCGGATGCTACTGTATTAATCAGTGGTCACGGGGCTATGAATAAGGGGCTTATGGCTAATTTTCTCAAGCGTGAAAAGAAGAATTTCTGGGATGGTGCGTGGCAGAAAAATTGCAGTATCAGTATCTATGAAATTCAAGGTGAAGAGTTCACTTTACTTGAAGATGGTCTGAACTATTCGGATGCGTAGTAATATATTTTAAGTAAGAGAACATTTAATTATTTATAAAGTTTATTGACAAATAAAAAGGCAGTGCGTAAAAATATAGGTACTTTTTCTATAATCCTTGAAAGGAATAAAACTATATGTGTGGAATAGTAGGATTTACCGGCAAAAAACAGGCGGCGCCAATTCTTCTTGACGGTCTTTCGAAACTTGAATACCGTGGATATGACTCGGCAGGAATAGCCGTAAGAAACGGCGATGCTCTCGAGGTGCAGAATAACCGCACGGAAACAAAC
>JAKSRT010000022.1 GCA_024403485.1 Lachnospiraceae bacterium | reverse complement strand
GGGATTTATGAGAAGTGCCATCGAACTTCGCGGATTTAAGAAGGTATTTCTTAATCCCGGTGAAACTAAGGAAGTAACTATAATACTTAATGACAGAAGCTTTTCAATTTTTGACGTAAAAAGCAACAGCTTTAAACCGGTCAAGGGAGTATACGAAATAGCTGCAGCAGCATCGGTAAAAGATATAAGGCTGTCAGAGAGTATCGAAATAGACGGTATTACCGTAGAACCTGACCTGGATATATACCCGGATTACCACAAAGCACAAAGCGGTGGAATGGACATATCAGAAGATCAGTTTTATAAACTCTTGAATAAGGACGTTCCAAGACTTCGTGACCGTGGACGCGGTGATTACGATATGACCAGCTCCTTTGGTGATGTTACAAGTAGCTCTTTGTTTGGCCGTTTGGTCATGGGTATTGTAAACATTGCGCTCAAGATTATGTTTAAGGATAAACCCAAGAACGATCCCGGTATGATGATGGTTAAAATGACCATTAAGGAAGGGGCGCTTGAAGGACTTATATCTACAAGTGCCGGTATGATTTCCGCAAAACTTTGCAAAATTCTTATCTATAATGCAAACAGACAGTACGGTAAGGCATTTTTGCAACTCTTTAAAAAGGATGTTAATATAAAAGAGTAATTTAAATTACCAAGTGAGGCGTTACAGTGCTTTTTTTATATATTATTTCCGCGTTTTTATTTGCTTTTCTTTTGTTTATGCTTGTGGGCTTTCTGTTTTTTACCGGGCCGAACAAAAGACGGGATACCTCATACTTTTCAGGAAAAATGTATGCGCACAGAGGTCTTCATGACAAAGAGGTTCCGGAAAACTCGCTGCAGGCTTTCAGACTGGCAAAGGAAAACGGTTACGGAGTTGAACTTGATGTTCAGATGACCCGGGATGGAAAACTTGTGGTTTTTCATGACGGCACACTGGACAGAATGTGCAAAATCGACGGCAAACTTAAGGATTATACCTACGAAGAGCTGTCAAAGTTTAGATTAATAAACAAAAACGGTGTGACTACCGAGGAACTTATTCCGCTTTTTTCGGATGTCCTTGAAACTCTTGAAGGAGTGGATATAATCTGTGAAATCAAACCGGATAACGGTTTTAAAAATTATGAACTTTGTCAAAAAACCTATGATATGCTTATGACTCATAAAGGACGGTTTTGTGTGGAGTCCTTTAGCCCGTTTTTAATGGGCTGGTTTAAGAATAATCATCCGGAAATAATAAGAGGGCAGTTATCGGAAAACTTTGTTAAGTCCAAAGGGTTCAGTATTGCTAATTTTTGCATGAGTGAGCTTTGGGTAAATGCGGTTTCAAGACCGGACTTTGTGGCCTATAACCACTATCATAAGACCCTTGGCTGGAAGCTTGTCAGGAAACTATATAAGCCTTTATATGTTGCCTGGACCGCGAAGGGAAAAGAAGAGCAGGAAGCCGCCAAGGCGCAGTACGATGCCGTAATATTTGAAAAAGAAGGCCCTGAAATGCCTATATAATCAGTGTGAAAGGATTAACTGATGGAATTAAAAGATATAGATTTTGATGACGATGAATTTAAAGTAGATGCAAAAAAGCCGGTGAATGAGACACAGACAACCAGAACAATGGTTGTTCCAAACATTCTTCCCGAAGACGACGAGGTTTATGTTAAGAAAAAGGGACCTTGGTTTACCGTTCTTATGGTTGTTCTTTTTCTTATTACAACAACGCTTGTTGCTATTGCAATTTTATATGCCGGTAAAGATTTGTTTATCCAAAAAGAAGTGGAAATAGTTGAGGAAGAAGTTGGCGAACCTGCTATATACACTCAGACTCAGCTGGATGAAATGGTTGCCAAGGCAGTTGACGAAGCCAAAGAAGAGCAGATTGAGATTGGCCGTCAGGAAATACTTAATGAAGTGAAGAAAGCTTCCAGGGAGGATTCGGGTATAATTAATTTCATAAGAAAGATTAATCCCGATGATATGGTATTTACTTTCGGATCAAAATTTGAGTATTTTCCTATTAATAGGGCGCTGGCTCCAAATACCATAAACAATGATAATTTAAAAGTAGACGAAGAGACAGGCGTAATTACCTATGAAGTGGATGGTGTAACAAGCTCTCATGTCTGCATCGATGTTTCTTCTTTCCAGAAAGACATAGACTGGGACAAGGTCAAAGCCGCAGGTGTAGAGTATGCGATTATTCGCTGCGGATTCAGAGGCTACGGTTCCGGTAAAATTGTAGAAGATACATTCTTTAAATCGAATATAGAAGATGCTACCAGTGCCGGCATAAAGGTTGGCGTGTATTTCTTTACACAGGCTATAGATGAAAAAGAAGCTGTCGAAGAAGCAGAATATGCATTAAAGCTTATTGAAGGTTACGATATTGAGCTTCCGGTTGCCATTGATATAGAAGAGATAAATGATAAGGCGAGAACCGATAATCTGGATAATGATATGAGAAGCGATTACTGCGTTGCATTTATGGACAGAATAAAGGAAGCCGGCTATACTCCCATGATTTATACAAATCTTAAGTATTTTATCAAGTACTTAAACATGGATAAGCTTGAAGGCTATGAAAAGTGGTTCGCTTATTATAATGACAATATATATTTCCCTTACGAAATAGCTATTTGGCAGTACAGCAGTACCGGTACCATTGATGGAATCGACTCTAGTGTGGATTTAAATATCACCTTTAAAGAATATTAATATTGATAGGTGTGAAAAAGCATCGAGTACCGTCTGCGTATACACATAATGCAAAGAGAAAATTGGCTCTATGGTGGACTTATGAACAATATAGATATTTTAAAAAACTGGATAGACGAATCCGATAATATTGTTTTCTTTGGCGGAGCCGGCGTATCTACCGAGTCCGGTATTCCGGATTTTCGGTCGGTGGACGGTTTATATAAGCAAAAATATAAATATCCACCGGAAACAATAGTAAGTCATACTTTCTTGAAACAAAAACCCGGAGAATTCTTTGAATTTTACAAAGAGAAAATGGTTGCACCCGCTATTAACTCAAAGCCCAATATGGCCCACGAGAAATTGGCACAGTGGGAAAAAGAAGGAAAGCTAAAAGCTGTTATTACGCAAAACATCGACGGACTTCATCAGGCCGCGGGAAGCGAAAATGTATTGGAACTTCACGGAACGGTTCATAAAAACTACTGTGATAGGTGTTATAAGCAATACAAAGTCAGCGATGTAATAAACGCAGACGGAATCCCCAAATGTGAATGCGGAGGTACCATACGTCCGGATGTGGTTCTTTATGAAGAGGGACTTGACTCAGATGTTATGAGTAAAGCGATTAATTATATCAGTAATGCCGATGTACTTATTATCGGTGGAACCTCATTGGTGGTTTATCCGGCAGCAGGATTGATTCGTTATTATCGTGGCAATAAGCTTGTACTGGTCAATTTATCAGAAACCTCTCAGGATGGTTTTGCCGATCTTGTTATTCACGAAAAAATCGGAGAGGTTTTTTCGAGGTTGTAAATATGGAAATAAACGTTGGTGATATTCTTGTGATGAAGAAAGAACATCCTTGCAAGAATAAGGAGTGGGAAGTACTCAGAACAGGTGCGGATTTAAGAATAAAATGTCTTGGATGCGGGCACCAGGTGATGTCTTCGAGAAAGAATATAGAAAAGAATATAAAAGAAATAAAAAGTTCAAATATTTCTTGATTATAGGGAAACACTGTGATATTATAGTGTTCCGTGATAATAAATTCCTTGCTTCTGCGTGGGCAGAGGCCAGAGACCAAAAGGAGGTAACCGAGCATGAACAATTACGAATTAACACTCGTTATCAATGCGAAAATCGAAGAAGACGAAAGAGTTGCAGTTTTAGATAAGTGCAAAGCTTACGTTGAAAGATTCGGTGGAAAGATTACTAATATCGAAGAGGCTGGTAAGAAGAAATTAGCTTACGATATTCAGAAGATGAGCGAAGCTTTCTACTATTTCGTACAGTTCGATGCAGAAGCAACAGCTCCCGCTGAAATCGAGAGCCGCATCCGCATTATGGACAATGTTCTCCGTTATTTAATCGTTCGTACTGACGAACAGTAATTTCAAAGGAGAATTGAGAAGATGAATAAAGTTATACTTATGGGTAGATTGACCCGTGATCCCGAAGTGAGATATTCACAGGGAGCAACATCAACAGCTATCGGAAGATTTTCAATTGCGGTTGATAGAAGATTTAAGCGCGAGGGTCAGCCTGACGCCGACTTTTTTAACTGTACTGCATTTGGCAGAACCGGTGAATTTGTAGAGAAGTATCTCCACAAGGGAACCAAGGTTGTTGTAAGCGGAAGTATCCAGAATGACAACTATACAGATGCTAACGGCGTTCAGAGATACAGCGTACAGATTGTTGTAGACGAAGTTGAGTTTGCTGAGAGCAAAAACGCAGCTGCATCCAATGGTGGGGGATACCAGGATTCAGCAGCTCCCGTTCCCGCCGCAGCAGGTGACGGTTTTATGAACCTTCCCGAAGGTATTGATGAAGACCTTCCTTTCGCTCAACCTAACAGATAGTATTTAAGGAGAAATATTATGGCATATAATAAAGCTGAAAAGGGCGACAGAGCAGATGCACCTATGAGAAGAAAAGGTGGCATGCGCAGACGTAAAAAGGTTTGCGTATTCTGTGGCAAAGATAATGTAATTGATTACAAGGATACAAACAAGTTAAAGAGATATGTATCCGAACGTGGTAAGATTCTTCCCAGAAGAATTACCGGTACTTGCGCAAAGCATCAGAGAGCTTTAACAGTAGCTATCAAGAGAGCAAGACACATTGCTCTTATGCCTTACGTACAGGAATAAGAAACAGCAAAAGGCTAATAACTTTTCGAAGTTATTAGCCTTTTCTTGTATTTAGGGTTATATTATAGATAATCGGTTTTATGAGTTTTTTCAAAACGGTAATTGACGGAGAAAGAAATGCTATTTAATTCATACACATTTATATTATTCTTTTTGCCGATTACATTGGTGCTATATTATCTGGCACAGAAATTTGAGTTAGCCAAGACATCAAAAATTATTTTGATATTGGCTTCTCTTTATTTTTATGCCTATTTCCATGTAGAATATATTTTTGTTATTCTGGCCAGTGTTTTGATTAATTATGGATTGACTGTTTTTTGCAACAAACGTGAGAGTGACTTACAAAGAAAATGGATTACCGGCGTAGGAATCGGATGTGACATTGTTATTATCGGTTTCTTTAAATATCTCGATTTTATTATTGATAATATAAATTCGGTTTGCGGTTCGGACATTGGCGCATTAAATATACTTATGCCTCTTGGTATATCATTTTTTACATTTCAGCAGATTTCATTTTTGATAGATAATTACAGAAAAGAAATAAATGACATAGTTTTTATCGATTATTTTCTTTTTGTGGTATTCTTTCCGCAGTTGATTGCAGGTCCTATTGTCAGATTTACCGAAATGGTATCTCAATTTCAAAAGAAAAATAAATTTTCCTGGGACAGTTTTTCTGAAGGTCTTTACATTTTTTCTATGGGACTTGGAAAAAAGGTCCTTTTGGCTGATGTATTCGGAAGAGCAGTTAATACAGGCTTTTTGGCGTTTGACAGTCTTTCTTCATTAGAGGTATGGGCTGTTTCCCTTTGCTATACAATTCAGATATATTTCGACTTCAGCGGATATTGCGATATGGCCTTCGGTATTGCCAAAATGCTTGGATTTGTGTTGCCGGTAAACTTTAATTCACCCTATAAGTCGCTGTCTATAGCGGATTTTTGGGACAGATGGCATCTTTCGCTGACAAAGTTTTTCACATCATATTTATACATACCGTTGGGTGGAAGCCGCAAAGGTAAACTCCGTACATATTTGAATGTTCTTATTGTTTTTACATTAAGCGGAATATGGCATGGGGCTAATTGGACATTTATTTTATGGGGAATATATAACGGTATTTTAATGGTATTGTACAGAGTAACAAAGAAATACTGGGATGCGATTCCTAAAGTAATCAGATATATCGTGAATTTTATAATAATCGATATAGGCTGGATGCTTTTCAGAGCCAATCGGATAAAAGATTTTTGGATTATGTTAAAGCGGATGTTTGGATTTGTTCCGGGTGCGGTCCGAGAAGAAATAACTCAATATTTTCAGACTGCTGAAATTCAGTATGTTATAGACCACATAGGTTTATTAAAGAATATATGCGAAAAATATAACTGGGGAATTATGACTCTATTTTTTGTTCTTGCATTTTGCATTGTTCTGTTAGGCAAAAATTTGCATGAAAGAGCAATCAGACTAAATGTGAGAAGATACATTTCCTGCGTAATAATATTTGTGTGGTCTCTGGTTTCTTTGTCCGGAGTATCAACATTTTTGTATTTTAACTTTTAGGAGAAAACAGTAATGAATGCGAAAAGATGGGGTATCCTGTGCTTAAGTACAATTGCTGTATGTATTGGCTTTATTGCAACTGTTAATGTTGTGATAGATCCATTTTTGCACTTCCATAAACCTTTGGCAAAGCTTGAATATCCTCTTTTGGACGAAAGATATATAAATGACGGTATTATGAGAAACTATGAGTACGATGCTGTTATTACCGGTACCAGTATGACACAGAATTTCAGTGTTTCTCAAATGAACAGTCTCTTTAATGTAACGGCAATTAAGGTTGCCAACTCAGGAGCAACCTTTAAAGAATCTGCAGATGGTATTGAAAGAGCGTTCAGCTATAATCCGAATATAAAAGCTATAGTTATGAGCCTTGACCTGACCAGAATCAACAGAGGTAAGGATGATATGGAATATTCGGATTATCCTACTTATCTTTATGATAGAAATTATTTAAATGATGCGGAATATGTGCTGAATCTTCAAGTGTTGTTAAAAAGTGTGGCAGTAGTTAATTATACAAGAGCCGGCAACAAAACAGTTTCTTTTGACATGTATCAGAACTTTGATCAATGGAAGTCACATGGCGCTGCTACCGTTCTTTCGCAGTGGGAAAGAATGCCGGAGATAAGTGATGAATATCGGTTGACGAAAGAGGATTACGATCAAATAGTCGGAAATGTAAATCAAAATCTTGCCGGCATGGCTCTGACCCATCCCGGTACGGAATTTTATTTCTTTTTTCCACCTTACAGTATATGCTATTGGGATTCACTAAAAAGAACAGCACAGCTTAATGCAGATGCGGAAATGAAGAAAAAGGTCTGTGAACTTCTTTTATCAATACCGAATGTTCATATTTACGATTTTAGCGACAATGTAAGCATGATAGAGAATCTGGACAATTATTCGGACGCCCTTCACTACAGTGCAGCGGTTAATGATTATATTCTTGAAAGCATGAGCGAAGGAAAACATGAATTGAAAACAGATACTTATGAAGCATACTTTGATGATATAAGGAATAAATACGCTGAATATGATTACTCACAAATATTTGAATAAAGCTAAAAGAAGGCGAAGCATTTAAGTTTGCTTCGCCTTTTTACTATTCACTGACTTCTGAACCGCCGCCGCAGCCACAGACCAATTTGCTTTCTGTTATAACATCGGGAGTCTCCTCGGGGTGAGATTCTATATATTCCTTGATTAATGCATGAGTCATGGCTTCTTCAACGGTGATTCCTTTGGACTGGGCGTATTTTTCTACATAAGTCATGTTTCTTTTTTCTCCTTTTTGATGTAGTAAATATAAAAACCGATACATATTAGTGCGGAAACCGCAGAACCGACAGGTGCAGCAAGACCCATGGGATAAAGGGTATCCGTAAAGAATTTGCTGGCAAAATATGCTCCGGGGATTCTTATCAAAAGAACGGATATTATGTTGTGGAGAAACGAAATATAAGATTTCTGATCTCCGCAAAAATAACCGCTGAAGCAGAAATGGACAGAAGCAGCAATCGTATCAAACGAGTAGGCTTTAAGATATACTGCTCCGGCGGCTCTGACAAGTTCATCCCGGGTAAAAATCGAAACAAAAACCTGTGGAATGAACTGGTTAATCAGGGCAATAAACAGGCCCCAGCTTACGGAAATAATTAGTCCATAACGAAGGGTTTCTTTGGCTCTTTGACGATTGCCGGCTCCCATATTCTGAGCAGTAAGCGCTGATATGGCAGACATGAAAGCAGATGGAACCAGGAAAAAGAAACAAATCAGCTTTTCTACAACCCCTACGGCGGCCGAATCAATTAAGCCGCGGGCATTGGCAATAATAGTGATTACTAAAAATGCTATCTGGATAAATCCGTCTTGAAGTGCAACCGGTATACCTACAAAGACTACTTTTTTAAGAATAAAGCGGTCAATACGGCAGTTCTTTAGTGAGGGCTTGTATGTTGAGCAGTTTTTTGAAAATAAATAATAAACGGCGATACAACTGAAAAGTTGTCCGAAAACAGTTGCAAGGGCTGCTCCTGCGGCCCCCAGGTTGAAACCGCCCACAAAAACAAAGTCAAGAATAATATTCACAAAGCAGGCCACAATAACTGCGTACATGGGACGTCTGGAATCACTGAGACCTCTGAAAATCCCGCTGAAAATATTAACACCAAAAATGAATGGTACACCTAGTCCGCAGATAAGAAGATATTGCCGGGTTTCTTTAACTGCCTCTGCGGGTGTAAGCACCAGTCTGATCCAAAATCCGTTGAAACAACATATTATCAGGGTGAAAATTACGGCAATGCCTGCGAAGAAAACCAAAGAAGTTCCGATAACTTTTTTAATTGAGTCTTTATCGCCGGCACCCGAAAAGTTTCCTGCTTGAACGGTAATACCAAGCACAAGACCCAGAATGATTACCGTAATCATGTGCATTATTTGACTGCCTAAAGCCACAGCGGTTGTAGTAGTGGCGGTATTAAATAGTCCGACCACAAATAAGTCAACCAGTCCGTACAGTGTTTGCAAAAAAGCAGCTATCATATAAGGAATGGCAAATCGTACCAAAGCTTTTTTGACATTTTCATTACTTACTGTATCTGTCATTAAAATTCTCCATCCATCATTAACTTTAATTATTTTACAATAACGACTTTTTTTGTAAAGGTTTTATCAATGTTTGGGAGAAAAAATGATAGAAATGAAAGCCTTATTGTGCGAAAATAAAAAAGTTGATTGAGAACAGAAAGTATTAGAGGTGTTTTATGGGTAAAATAAAGGCGGTATTTAAAGAAAATTCATGCTTTAAAGTATTTCTGATATCACTGGCGGTAACAGGTCTTGGGTATGGTATATATAAGGGTATTATAGATAATTATATGGCTGAGATAGTTGAGATGGGAGAGTTTGACAGAGGCTTGGCGGAGTTCTTCAGAGAAATCCCCGGACTAATGCTTATCTTTATCCTGGCTGCGCTTTATATGTTTTCGGCAGAAAAACTGTACAAGCTTGGCGCTGTCATCATGCTTGTTGGTATGGGTATGCTGTCAATAATATCACCCACAAAGCTTTTGGTAACCCTTGCGGTATGTATTTACTCTCTGGGTGAGCACATTCAGCTTGGCATGAAGAATACTTTGTCACTTGAATATGCAAAAGAAAAGCAGGGTGGACAGGCACTGGGTTACCAGAATGCTTTATATCAGGTAGGAACCTTAGCCGGATATCTTGTGATAATTGTTGCGTTTTCCGTATTATTTTCCAACAAACCTTATAAGCTTTTCTTTTTGATTGCCGCAATTATTATGGCTGTCAGTGCTGTGTTTGCATTCCGATTAAAGGGCAACAGTGAGACTGACAAAACAAAAAGTCGTTTTTATTTTAGAAAGAAATATACCAAATATTATATGCTTGAGGTATTTTACGGAGCCAGAAAGCAGGTTTTCTTCACTTTTGGTCCTTATGTGCTGATTCTTTTCTACAAGGCTAATGCCTCGGTAATCAGCCTTTTGTTTGCGATTTCCGCCATATGCTGTTTCTTTTTGGCACCGCTTGTCGGAAAAATAATTGATAAGCTTGGCTACAAAGTAGTAATGGTATCGGATACACTCATACTTGTAATTGTCTGCTTTTTCTATGGGTTTGCTCATCATATTTTCCCTATGTCCGTGGCGTTTATAGTATGTTGTGTCAACTATGTTTTAGACTCGGTTATTTCTTTGGCTTCAATGGCATCAAATGTATATGTTCAGGATATATCCGATAACCAGGAGGAAGTGAAAGCCACTATTTCGACAGGTATTTCGGTAAATCATCTTATTACCATACTAATTGCTTTGTTCGGTGGATGGATTTGGCAAAAGCTGGGCATAGAAACATTATTTATTATTTCTGCTGTTTTAGGCTTATGCAACAGTGCTTACGCTGCCACAATAAAGACAAAAGGCAAGTGCGAGGAGTGACAATGAGGAAAAAATCTTTTTGGAAGTACTTGGTAATAATAGTCCTTGTAGCAATACTCGGACTATTTTTATATAAGAAACTCAGTATTAGTGATAATTATTATAAATACGATGTATCAAATGTTGTTGAGGTTACAAACCCGGGGCAGGGAATGTATGTACAGGTGGCCACTCATAACCCGGTAAATATAGAGGGATATAAAGATCAAGCGGATTTGTTTCTTTTGGCGTATGATATATATGATTATAGGGACAGACCGCTTTCGGAAAGTAAACTAAATGAACTTAGGGACTGTCTTGAAACGGTTAAAAGCCTTGGAAAGATGGCAATAATTCGGCCGGCTTACGGCTTCGACTTATATGAAGTCAACGATGCGGAAAACTTTGAGATTATAGAAGAACATATTCAGCAAATGGCTACTGTTGTTAATGAATACAAAAATCTGGTTGTGTGCATACAGGCCGGATTTTTCGGACCCTGGGGGGAATGGCATTCAAGTAAATATATGCCGGTTGACAATGTTAAGGAAGAAAGGGAAAACAGAAATAAGCTTTTGTCGGTTATGCTGCGGGAATTTGATGAAAGAATTCCGGTGCTGGTGAGAAGGCCAAGGTTTATCCGTGATGCGGCAGCAGACGGGATTGATATCAGCCGCATTGGATATTATGATGACGGATTATTGTCAACTGAAAGCGACTACGGAACCTACGATGATGTTGATGAGAGCGGGAAAGCGGTTTCAAGAGAAGCAGAACTGACCTGGATTGACGAAAACCTGTGTAATCCGATGGGTGGAGAAATGCCGGTTAAAAGCATGTATTCCAAGCCTAAAAATGCCGATAAGGAATTTAAACAGCTACATGTAAATTTTCTTAATCTTAAATATAACGAGGAAGTGCTGGACAGCTGGAAGGGTCAAAAGCTGTACGATGAAAATGCGTACGACTATTTGACAGAACACCTTGGGTACCGGTTGCTGGCGGTAGATATTACATATCCCGAAAGAATCAAAAGCGGTTTTATGAAAAAGAATCAGGGTATGACATTTACTATTGAAAATGACGGATATGGTTTCGTGCCGAAATATTATGATTTTGTGTGGGTTTTTGAAACAGAAAACGGTGAGATTATAAAAGAAGCCGGGTATGATTTGAATTTACAGGAAGCCGGAAATCTCTACCATATAACCAACGAAGAAAAGTGCACGTTTTTTTATTCCGGAAAAGAACTGCTTAATAAGAATATTAAGCGTATAGGCTTTTCCCTTGAAGAGAAATCTGACGATGCGATAGAGACGACGACCGTTCTTTTTGCCAATGGGCAGATTAAAATTGAAAACGGCATATATTTCATAATTACCGTTAACAAAGACGGCGAATGTGAAATAGCTGAGTACTAATGTTTTACATTTGGAGATTTCAATATGAAAGAAGCAAAAACAAAAAAAGACAATAGGATCGTGAAAAAAATACTTGATGAAATAACGGGTATTTTTATGCCGATAATAGGTTGTATTACCGGAGCAAGTATAATTAAGAGCGTTTTGATGATTTTGACAATGCTTGGTGCGGTGACGGGGGAAGAAGGATTATACCGCATTTTTTATGCGGTTTCGGACGGCTTTTTCTTCTTTTTACCTTTTGTACTGGCTATGTCTGCCGCAAAGCGCTGGAAAACGGACCCGTATATTTCATTACTTATTCCGGTAACAATGTTCTATCCCGATATTTTGGATGCATTGGAAGCCGGTGGCGAGATAAAGATTTTTGGCTGGGGACTTCCGTCAGCTATTTACCATTCAAGCGTAATCCCGGTTTTACTGGCTATGATTCTTTTGATTTATGTCGAAAAGCTTGCGGACAGAATTCTCCCCGAAGCAATAAAAGGGATGGGAAAGCCTATTATATGTGCCATTATAGTTTTGCCGGTAACGTTTGCTTTTTTGGGACCCCTTGGTTCTTGGATTGGAAGCGCAATTGCATCCGTATTTCTTAAGGCCTATGAACTAAACCGCGTAATAGCGGGCTTTGTGGTCGGAGCCCTGATTCAGCCAATGGTATCGCTTGGAGCCCATTGGAGCATTGTACCTATTTGCATGAATAACATTACAAAAGACGGATACGATGCGATTCTTCCACTTGTGGGAAGTGCGGTATATGGCCAGGCAGGTGCTGTTTTTGCTGTTGCACTTATTGCTAAAGACAAAGAGAGAAAAAGAACCGCATATCAGGCAACAGTTGCAGCAGTTTTGGGAGTTACCGAACCTGCATTGTTCGGAGTCAATCTGCCTTTAATCCGCCCTATGATTGCTGCTTGTATAGCAGGTGCAATCGGAGGCGGCTTAATTGGATTTGCCGGTACTCTCTGTACTTCTTTTGCATTTCCGAGTATTTTGACATGTGTCGCTTATCTTGGAGGAGGAACCGCCAGCTTTGTTGCTTTTTTATGTTCTATGGCACTTGGTTTTATTTTGGGATTTTTACTTACTTTTGTGCAAAAGAAAAAAATAAGTGAAATTTTAGGAGAAGAAAACAAGGCGGATGTGGTATAATAAACCTGATTTCAGTTTTTGAACCCGTGAGGTTGATTTGCATGAAAAATAAAGTCAAAGTGAAAATTAAAGGAAAAATACGCGGCTATTTATATGCCGTGTTAGGGCTTGGAGTCCTTCTTATCCTTGTCGATATTTATACATTCTTTGAGAGCCTTAAGGCGGGACTTTTGCTTGCCGCCTTTATTGCGGTATATTTTGCGGTTGTACTCATTCTTTTGTATAAAAATTCCCCAAGTCTTGTTTACGAGCTTATAAGCTTCGCGACTCAGTACGGCCAGATTCAAAAGCAGTTGCTCAAGGCACTTGATTTACCGCATGCGATACTCGATGAAAACGGTGAAATTATTTGGACAAATACAGCTTTCGACAAAGTTGTTGGCGACTCAAAAGGTATCAGCAAGTCTATCCATCACATATTCCCTGAAATCACTTTGAACATGCTGCCGGATGGTGTGGATGATTTCAACGAAAATGAATTTGAACTTAATTATAATTATGGAGAGTATCTTTGCAAACTTAAAAAAGTTTCCGTAAAAGAAATGGCGGAAAACAGTAATCTTATAGAAACAGAAAACTATGAAGGTTATTTAATTGCTTTATATTTATTTGACAATACCGCTTTAAAGCTGGCACTGCGTGAAGTTGACGATCAAAGCCTTGCAATAGGACTTGTTTACCTTGATAACTACGATGAAGTTATGGAAAGTGTAGAAGAAGTTCGTAGATCTCTTTTGACAGCACTTATAGAGCGTAAGATTAATAAATATATGTCTTCTGTTGATGGTATAACCAAAAGACTTGAAAAAGATAAGTATATGGTTATTCTTCGAAAGAGTGCGGTTGCGCAGCTTAAATCAGAAAGGTTTGATCTTTTGGATGATGTAAAAACCGTAAATATCGGTAATGATATGGCAGCTACACTAAGTATCGGTATCGGTCTTGACGGTTTATCATATGCACAGAATTATGAATTTGCCCGCGCGGCCATTGACCTTGCACTGGGTCGAGGCGGTGATCAGGCAGTTGTTAAAAATCCGGAAGCGGTAAACTATTTTGGCGGAAAGAGCCAGCAGGTTGAAAAGAATACGAGAGTTAAGGCTCGAGTTAAAGCTCATGCCCTTTCTGAAATTATTAACAGTAAAGACCAGGTATTTATTATGGGCCATAAGCGTGGTGATGTTGATAGCTTTGGCGCAAGCATAGGCATATATCGAATTGCTAAAGTACTGGAGCGTAAAGCTTATATAGTTCTGGACACCGTTACAACTTCTATGCAGCCTATGGTCGATATGTTCGTTAACAATCCCGATTACGATCCGGATATGATCATTAACTCTGACAGGGCCCTTGAAGAAGTAGGAAACAATGCCGTTCTTGTAATCGTAGACGTAAATAAGCCTAAGATGACAGAATGTGAAGACCTGATTAAGAAATGCAAATCAATTGTGGTATTGGACCATCATAGACAAGGCTCGGATGTGGTTGAGAATGCAACCTTGTCATATGTTGAGCCATATGCTTCATCAACATGTGAAATGGTATCTGAAATCCTTCAGTATACTGCTGACAATATTAAGATAAAGAATGAAGAGGCAGACTGCCTGTATTCAGGTATTATGATTGATACTAATAATTTCAATCAAAAGACCGGTGTAAAGACCTTTGAAGCAGCGGCATTTCTTAAGAGAAACGGAGCCGATGTTGTCAGAGTTCGTAAGATGTTCAGAGAAGATGCCATCGAATATAAGACAAGAGCTGACTGCGTAAGTGAGGCGGAAATTTACAGAAATTATTATGCTATATCGGTGTGCGGAAGTGAAGGCGTTGCAAGTCCTACTATAGTAGGTGCTAAGGCAGCCAATGAGCTTCTTAACATTACGGGTGTTAAGGCCAGCTTTGTAGTAACTGATTACCAGAATGTCGTTTATGTAAGTGCCCGTTCAATAGATGAATTGAATGTTCAGGTAGTTATGGAAAAAATCGGCGGCGGCGGTCATATGAGTATTGCCGGAGCCCAATTTGAAAGTGCGAATGTCAATGATGTTATTGATCAGATTAAGGACACCCTGGACAGCATGATTGAAAACGGAGAAATAAATTAAGATAAAGGAGTGTGACTCGGATGAAGGTTATTTTATTACAGGATGTTAAATCCCTTGGAAAAAAAGACCAGATTGTTGATGTAAATGACGGTTATGCAAGAAACTTTCTTTTGCCTAAAAAGTTAGGTATGGAAGCATCTCCTGCAAACCTTAATACTTTAAAACTTCAGAAAGCAAACGAAGATAAGATTGCTGCTGAAAATTTGGCTAATGCACAAAAGTTTGCTGAAGAGCTCTCTAAACTTACCGTTGTGGTTAAGCTTAAAGCAGGGGAAGGCGGAAGAGCATTCGGTACAATTTCATCAAAAGAAATTGTGGAAGAAGCAAAGAAACAGCACGGAGTAGAAATCGATAAAAAGAAAATCGTTCTTTCCGATCCTATAAAAAACTTTGGATCTTACGAAGTAGTTATTAAGCTTCATCCAAAGGTACAGGCAAAGATGATGGTAAAGGTTGTAGAAAATGGCTGAGGAATGGCAAAAGAGAGTTCTGCCTTATGACTCCGCGGCGGAGAAATCCGTAATCGGGGCCATGATGATGGACAAAGATCAGATTACCGTAGTATCTGAAATGATAACCGGTGAAGATTTTTATATTAAGCAGAACCAGATTCTTTTTGAAACAATTTTAGAACTTCATAATGAGGGGAAACCGGCAGATCCCATAACCATTCATGACAGATTGAAAGAAAAGGATGTTCCCGCTGAGGTAATGGATATCGGTTTTGTAGCTGATATTCTTAACACCGTTCAGACTGCAGCTAATGCTAAGCATTATGCGAATATTATTGCTGAAAAGGCTACCTTAAGAAGACTCATTCAGGTTACGGAAGGTGTGGCAAATACCTGTTATTCGGAAAAAGAACCTTTGGATTCTATTTTGGAAAGTACTGAGAAGGAAGTTTTCAAAGTATGCCAAAAAAAGAGTGCAGGTGACTATGTGCCCATAAGTGTAGCGGTAAACAATCAGCTTGATAAAATTGCTATAGCGGCAAAAAATAAAGGGCAGGTAACCGGTATACCTACAGGATTTTTGGATCTTGATTATCGAACAGCAGGATTGCAGCCTTCAGATCTTATTCTCGTGGCTGCCCGTCCTTCAATGGGTAAAACTGCATTTGCTCTTAATATTGCACAGAATGTAGCTATGAAGGCTAAGAAATGTATGGCAATATTCAGTTTGGAAATGTCAAAGGAGCAGTTGGTAAACCGTATGTTTTCCCTTCAGTCCGGTGTAGATGCTCAGAAACTGAGAATAGGTAATCTTTCGGATGCGGAGTGGGAGCAGCTGGTTATCGGTGCCGGAGAAATCGGTGAGTCAAAGCTGATAATTGATGATACGCCCGGTATAAGTATTTCCGAGCTTCGCTCTAAATGCAGAAAGTATAAACTTGAATTTGGTCTTTCGTTGGTTATGATTGACTACTTGCAGCTCATGACCGGTTCAAGCGGCAGTAAAGATATTTCAAGACAGCAGGAAATTTCGGATATTTCCCGTTCACTTAAGAGTCTGGCCAGAGAATTAAATGTTCCTGTCATTGCTCTTTCACAGTTGAGCCGTGCGGTTGAGCAGCGTCCAGACCATCGTCCCATGCTTTCAGACCTTCGTGAATCCGGAGCAATCGAGCAGGATGCAGACGTTGTAATGTTCATTTACAGAGACGATTATTATAACAAGGATACAGATAAAAAGGGTATATCCGAGATTATAATTGCCAAGCAGCGTAACGGCCCTATCGGTACGGTTGAGCTTGCATGGCTTCCTGAACTTACTAAGTTTGCAAATTTGTCAAAAGGTAACGATTTTGCATAAGTTCGATTTATATTAAAACGGACAAAATAAAAAAGCTGTGTGGTTAGCCACACAGCTCTTTTTTGTTTTCTCTTGTTTCTTATTCTTCAGAAATAGCTCCAACGGGGCACTGTCCTGCGCAAGCACCGCAAGAAATGCATACGTCAGCGTCGATTTCGAACTTGCCATCACCAGCGGAAATAGCGCCTACAGGGCACTGAGATTCGCAAGAACCGCAAGATACACAAGAATCACCAATACAAAATGCCATATTTATGTCCTCCTTGTTAAAAAATTCACTTTTGATAACTTAATAATAATATAGTTTTGAAAAATAAACAATAAATATATTATTAATTATTCGCGTATGTTTTTGATATAAGTTTATTTGTTGAGTTCAGCTCTTCTGGCTTTAATTCCGTTAAGTATTACCTGCTTTTTCTCAATAGCCACCTTCTGTGACATGGCAGGTACACCCTTAAGTTTATACTCAATTCCCATCTTTTCATACTTGGTTTCGCCCATAGTGTGATACGGAAGAACGTCTAAAGCCTTAAGTGAAGATAAGCCACCGATAAAATAGCCAAGCTTGTAAAGGTAAGTGTCATCATCCGTAATTCCGGGTACAACGACGTGTCTTATCCAGGTTTCAACATTTTTGTCGGAAAGATACTGCGCAAAGGCCAAAATGTTATCATTCTTTTGCGAAGTCAGTTCAATGTGTTTTTGAGGATCGATATGTTTAATATCAAGCATAACCAAATCGGTTACCTTCATAAGTCGATCATATTTTTCCATTAATTCAGGACTCTCGGGATTGAAAGCAATACCGGAAGTATCGATACAGGTATGTATATCCTTTTCTTTGGCCTTTTCAAACAGTTCAATAAGAAAATCTACCTGTAAAAGAGGTTCTCCGCCGGTAACGGTTATTCCGCCGTGAGCATAGAAACCACGGTTTCTTTCGAATTGTTCTATTATATAGTCTGTTTCATAATATTCGCCTGCATTTATTTCCCAGGTGTCCGGATTATGGCAATAAGCGCATCTCATGGGACAACCCTGTACAAATACCACATATCTGGTACCGGGTCCGTCTACGGTACCGAAACTTTCAAGTGAATGAATTCTTCCCTTCACGTCAATTCCTTCTTTCCTGGCACAAATAACAGATAAGTGCCTTGTGTTTATAAATCTATTATACCAAAAAACAGTGGAAAAAAAGAGCCCGGAGATAAATCCGGGCTCTCCATTATTATTCTCTTTACGAGCTTTCTGATTAGATAGCTTCGTGGAATGTACGAGAGATAACGTCAGCCTGCTGTTCAGGAGTTAACTTAATGAAGTTAACAGCGTATCCGGATACACGGATAGTAAGCTGAGGATAATTTTCAGGATGAGCCTGAGCGTCAAGAAGAGTATCTCTGTTTAATACATTAACATTAAGGTGATGTCCACCCTTTGTTACATAGCCATCAAGTAATGATACAAGGTTATCAACCTGTGCTGTATTAGCTGCCATTGTAATGTCCTCCTATATTTATTATTCGTAGGAATCAAGTCCCTGGTGCAATGTAGGAACACTGCAGGCCAAAGGGGTTCTTGAACAGTCGGTGCAGCCCATGGTCTGAACAGTCTTTGCAGCCGCATTTTCATCAAAATCAACATTTACGTGACCGACGCCGGCTGCCATTCCTGAATCCAGCATTTTAACAAGATCATCAATCATTGTTTTTTCATCCATGGGAACACCTCCTAAATTAAGTCTTTAAAAATTATTTGTTTAAATCGATATCGATATCACCGGCGAAGATCTGATCTTCCTTACCAAGTGCTCCGGGGATAATAGTGAAGGTATTTGAGATACCATCCTGTGAATCCATGAAAGGAAGCTTAGCAACAGAAGAAAGAGAAGCAACTGCACCGTGAGTATCACGCTTGTGCATAGGGTTAGCACCGGGAGCGAAAGGCTGACCTTTCTTACGTCCGTCAGGAGTATTACCTGTAGCCTTACCATAAGTAACGTTAGAGGTAATTGTAAGAACTGACATTGTAGGGAAGCCTTCTCTGTAGGTGTGATGTCTTCTGATCATTGTCATGAACTTGGAAACGAGTGCTGTAGCGATTTCGTCTACGCGGTCATCATCGTTACCATACTTAGGGAAGTCACCGGTTGTTTCGAAGTCAGTGATGATACCGTCTTCGTCACGGATAACTTTAACCTTAGCATACTTAATAGCTGATAAGGAGTCAGCAACAACAGAAAGACCAGCCATACCTGTTGCGAAGTAACGGCGAACGTCTCTGTCGTGAAGAGCCATCTGTGCTCTTTCATAGCAGTACTTATCATGCATATAGTGAATAACGTTAAGAGTATTTACATATACGTCAGCAAGCCATTCCATCATATCGGTGTACTTAGCCATAACGTCATCGAAGTCAAGGTAATCACCTTCAACAGGACGGTACTTAGGACCAACCTGCTTCTTGGTTACTTCGTCGATACCACCGTTTAATGCGTAAAGGAGACACTTAGCAAGGTTAGCACGTGCTCCGAAGAACTGCATTTCCTTACCGATTCTCATTGAAGATACGCAGCAAGCGATACCGTAGTCATCACCGTGAGTAACTCTCATAAGGTCATCGTTTTCGTACTGAACTGAAGATGTTGTGATAGAAATCTTAGCACAGAACTTCTTGAATGCTTCAGGAAGTCTTGTAGACCAAAGAACTGTAAGGTTGGGCTCGGGAGCTGCACCAAGGTTCTCAAGTGTATGTAAGTAACGGAAGCTCATCTTTGTTACCATGTGACGACCGTCAACACCAACACCACCGATTGATTCGGTTACCCATACAGGATCGCCGGCGAAGATCTGGTTGTATTCAGGTGTACGAGCGAACTTAACGCAACGAAGCTTCATGATGAAGTGGTCAACGAATTCCTGAATCTGTTCTTCGGTAAATGTTCCGTTCTTTAAGTCTCTTTCTGCGAAACAGTCGATGAAAGTAGAAGTACGTCCAAGAGACATAGCAGCACCGTTCTGTTCCTTAACTGCTGAAAGATAACCAAAGTATGTAGCCTGGATAGCTTCCTTAACGTTGGTAGCGGGCTTGGAAATATCGCAACCGTAAGAAGCTGCCATTTCCTTCATCATCTTTAATGCAACGATCTGTTCAGAGATTTCTTCACGAAGACGGATAACTTCATCAGTCATAACACGTCCGGTAGAATCCTTCTGAGCAAGCTTATCTTCGATAAGTCTGTCGATACCGTAAAGAGCGATACGTCTGTAGTCACCGATGATACGTCCACGTCCGTAAGCATCAGGAAGACCTGTGATAACGTGAGATGAACGACAAGCTCTCATCTCATCATTGTATGCATCAAATACACCTGCATTGTGTGTTTTTCTGTGTGTTGAGAAGAATTCACTGATTTCGGGATCTACTGTGTAACCGTTATCAGCGCAAGCCTTTTCTGCCATACGAATACCGCCGTAGGGCTGTAATGAACGCTTGAAGGGCTTATCTGTCTGGAAACCAACGATAGTTTCCTTGCTCTTGTCAAGGTAGCCGGGGCCGTGAGAAGTAATAGTAGAAATAACCTTGGTGTCCATATCAAGAACGCCGCCGGCTTCTCTTTCCTTCTTGCTGAGCTCTGATACCATTGCCCATAAATCTTTTGTGTTCTGTGTAGGTCCTGCAAGGAAGGCGTCATCGCCATCATAGGGATGATAGTTCTTCTGGATGAAATCACGTACGTTGATTTCCTTTTCCCACTTGCCGCCTACAAAATCTGTCCATTCTGGTCTCATTTGTAATGCCTCCTGTGATTTTTATGTCCGTTTGGGTTAATCCCAAATTCAGCCATTTAATGTATTCAATTATAGTCTTACAGCCCCTTTCGGTCAATAAGTGAGAGTGTTCTTTTTTTAATACAAACACCCTATTTTTCGGTTTTTGAGGGTATAAGTTTATGTTGCAACGGATTTGGATTTAGAGTATATTGAAATTCATAGATTTGAAGGAGGAAAAACAATGGCTAACGTTACAAAAGAAATGACTATTGGTGAAATTTTACGTACAGCTCCTGAAGTAGCTCCTGTGTTATTGGAAGCAGGAATGCATTGCTTAGGATGTCCTTCAGCTCAGGCAGAAAGTCTTGAAGATGCAGTTTTAGTGCATGGCATTGACATTGATGAGTTAATGAAGAAAATCGCTGAGGTTTAGTTATCAGACTGAAAAAATAGGCAAAGAAAAACCGCGATTCATTGTTGAGTCGCGGTTATTTTTTGCGTGTGCGCTGAGTCCGAGCAATGATTTGTACCTGCACAAAAATCTTTATTTGGCGAATGTACGACCTGTTTATTATAAAAATGAAACGGTTGAGAGCGCATCGGAGGGACAGATAATCTCATAGTGCTCTTCGATGTAAGCTTCGCCGAGATGTGCTCCCTTCATAGGGCCTCCGAATTCGGAAGCAAGATTACATGCTTTAACGAAATCAATCATATCCATTTTGTCCCTTTTTAATACAAGAAGGTATGAACCGTTTTCTTTGTTGCTGTAGAGTTTACTTTCATCGCAGTAGAAGCTGTTTAAGCTTCTTGCAACCTTGGCTACATCACTCATTTTATCGAAACTGAAAGCCATTCCGTCCAGTTTGATTTCTGTATTTGATATTTCCTGGGTTTTCTTTTCAAGTGCATCCTTGAATCGGTTGAATAAGTCTGAAAGTCCTGTTTCATCAACAGGGGAAGACTCGTCGTCTTCTTCAAAATCTGCTTCATTCAGCTCATCGTCATCATCGGAATGAACTCCGGGTGCAAACTTTGAAAACCTGGTGTCCAATTCATCCGGATCTTCGACCTTTGTGATAATTAGGACGATACATTCGGAATTCATGGGAATAGCTTCAATCATAAGCGGAATATTATCGGCTTCGAAACCGTATTCAAAATTGGCCATTTCCATCATATCACGAAATAAATCCTTGGCCTTTTTTGTTCCGTATGCAAGCTCGCTGATTTTAAGCTTTCTGGAGGCCAAATCTTCTCTTGTCAGAGTGCAACGAATCTGCGAATCATTTACTTTTTCAATTTTCATGAGATGTCCTCCTTTCATAATATATGAAAATTCCCTGTGTAACTTTGAAATAAATATACTTATTCCGTTTTATATAGTCAATAAGCGAGGGCATATGTTTATAAAAAAATAATATATTATAAAAAACATACAAAAAAGTACTTGCAAATGTAAAGATAATTGTGTATTATTACCACACAGAGCATTCACCGATCCGCATTCGGAAAGGGGGTGTTTGATATTTGTCTTAAGTCTAAAACAATGTATTAATATTCTGATTATCTCAGAATCTGTTATCTGTTTCGATTAAATATTTCCGAACAGCACAATATTATATGAACATTTCCGGTATATGTATCGGTATTTTCGTGTATTTGCATATGGAATGATAATCTGAAATCTATGTTTTATTCTTTAAATATTTCTCAAAATAATTCAAAATTAATCAAATCAAAAATGAATGTCGTATCGAGGTAAATAATTAAGCGTAGTGTCAGTGTAAAGATAACGACATCTGATTTATGAATGCCGGGAAGCTCTGTACCTATAATTTAACAGACAAGGTAAACCAACATTATTATCACCGGATTTGTCACTGTTAATCTGACGGAGAGCATTTATGCGTATGCGCAAAGATTACCTCAGAAGTTTGCCTTTCTGTTAAAGGGCAAGCTTTATTATATGGAGGTATCATTTATGGGAAGAGATGAATATCTGTCCCAAAAACTCGAGAAACTTGTAAATTCGGGCATTGTTCTTACGGCAAATTTCGAGCTTCAGTCTCCGGATTTGATTGCTAAAGCCGTAAAGGAACAACAATTGGAAAGGATGCCGCAGTTTATATATACTGCGGAAGGCGGCTTGCTGGGACTTAATTATGTCCTTGCGGCCTGATAACAAAAACGAGGACGCGTGGTAGCATCCGACGGACTTTAAATAATTAATGACTAAGGTCCTGAGATTTGTTATAATTATGGGCGGTCAGGAGGTAGCGGAATGAAAAAAGTAATTCCGGTGGTCGTAGCGATCGCCCTTATTTTAATTGTATTCGGAATGAGCTTTGGTAAGACCGTATACGAAAAATATTCATATGGACAGGACTGGGCCGATTTGAACGAATACTTCGAAATTTTCGGTATCGATGATGTCCCGATTATTTTAAACAATGAAAGAATTGATAAGTCTGCTCGCATTATTGATGGTGTATATTATTTTGATCAGGACACCGTTGAAACATATTTTACCGAGCGCTTTTATGTAGATACCAATGAGGAACTTTTGCTTTATTCCACTCCGGAAACCACGCTTGAAACCGTTTTGGAAAGCGGAAAAGTTACAGATGTGCTGTCAGGTGAAGTAAAAGATTACAATTATCCGATTTCTGTCTACAAAGATGACACTCTTTATATAGCGATTGAATATATAAAAAATATTGTGGGCTTTTCGTATGAACCCTTTGTTGAACCCAATCGTATGCAGCTTTACCTTGAAGATTCGGATATTACTGTTGCGAAAATTAAGAGTGATACGCAGGTGAGATGGAGAGGCGGCGTAAAAAGCGAAATACTTACAGAAGTCAGCCAAGGAGATGTGGTTACCGTTATAGAGGCCATGGATGACTGGACTAAAGTTAAGACCTCTGACTGTTATATCGGGTATGTGGAAAATTCCAAACTTACAAGCGAGACAACAGATAGGATCGTAATAGACAAATGTACATACTCGGAAGACTTTTCGTATTTGACCCGTGATTATAAAATTAACATGACATGGCACAATATCGAATATCCTCAGGATGGCTACGGTTTGATTGAAGCTTTGGCAACAGCGAAGGCGGTAAATGTAGTTTCGCCCACATGGTACTGGATTACGGATAATGAAGGTAATTTCAGTAGCGTTGCAAATCCGAATTACGCAAAGACTGCCCACGATATGGACATTGAAGTATGGGCGTTGATTTCAGACTTTCACAGTGGAGTAGAAGGTCTTGATATGAATGAACTTCTTTCCTATACAAGCAAAAGAAGAGCTTTCGTTGATAATCTTGTTAATACGCTTATTAATGACGGGGCAGACGGGGTAAATATTGACTTCGAAAATATCTCAAAGGCCTGTGCTCCGCATTATGTACAGTTTATAAGAGAACTTACAATTGCATGTCATGCCAATAATCTTGTTGTGTCGGTTGATAACTTTGTTCCGACAGAGTATACCGCTCACTATAACAGACATTCACAGGGTGAGTTTGTGGATTATATAGTTATTATGGGATACGACGAGCATTACAAAGGAAGTGCGGAAGCCGGTTCGGTTTCGTCTATACCTTGGATGCAGGACGGTATAGAAAACACCTTGAAATATGTTCCAAAGGAAAGAGTGATTAATGCTGTTCCTTTTTACACGAGAGTGTGGATGACGGATGGCGGAGACGTAACGAGTGAAGCCGTAACTATGGCTACGTCTCAAGACTTTCTTTCGAGAAACGGTCTAACCGCACAGTGGAATGAAGCCACATATCAAAATTATGCGGAAATATCTACCGGGGGTATTTTATATCAGGTGTGGCTTGAAGATGCGGATTCTATGGAAGTCAGACTAAATGTTATGGAAGCGGCCGGTATTGCGGGGATCGCTTCTTGGAAACTGGGACAGGAAACTCCGGATATTTGGGATTTGATTGAAGGCTATATGAGCCGCTGAAAAAGTGAAACGACGATTTGTTAAGGGAGCCAAAAGGCTCCCTTTTTCATATACAAACAATAAAGAAAATGGTATACTGATTTAAATATGGAGTAGTATGGAAAAAATGGAAACAAAAGTTGTAGCCATAGATTCGAATAACATAGATGAAACAATAATAAATGAAGCAGGACTTATCATAAAGAGAGGCGGTTTGGTGGCATTTCCCACCGAGACGGTTTACGGTCTTGGGGGTGACGGATTAAATCCCGAATCCTCCAAAAAAATTTATGCCGCAAAAGGACGTCCAAGCGACAATCCACTTATAATTCATATTGCCGATATAAAAGATTTGGAAAAAATAGTAAAAGCAATTCCGGAATCGGCGATGAAGCTGGTCGACAGATTTTGGCCGGGTCCGTTGACAATGATTTTTGAAAAGAGTGAAGCGGTTCCGCTTGAGACTACGGGTGGACTTGAAACGGTGGCTGTCAGAATGCCGTCTGATAAAGTGGCAAGGGCTTTTATAAAAGCTGCCGGAGGATATGTTGCGGCACCAAGTGCAAACCTGTCGGGAAGACCGAGTCCTACTTTGGCAAAATATGTTATTGAAGATATGAACGGTCGAATTGAAATGATTATTGACGGTGGAGCCTCAAAAGTGGGTCTTGAGTCAACAATTGTTGATACGACAACCGATCGGCCAATGATTTTAAGGCCGGGATATATAACGCAGGAGATGCTTGAAGATGCGTTGCGGGAAGAAGTGTTATGGGACCGCGCAATAATCGACGAGGATTGTAAGACGCCACCCAAAGCACCCGGAATGAAGTACAGGCATTATGCTCCGAAAGCCAGTCTCACAATTGTGGAAGGATTAGAGGGGCAGGTTGCGGAAAAAATAAACAGTTTGGGTCTTGAAGCAGTAAACTTTGGGAAAAAAGTCGGAGTAATAGCTACAGAACAAACCATTGGACTGTATAATTCCTTGTTCAATATAAAGAGTGCCGGCTCCAAAGAAAATGCAGATGACGCGGCACATTTTCTTTTCAAAATATTGAGGGAATTTGATGATGATGAAACCGAAATTATTTTTTCGGAATCATTTGAAGGTGACGGTGTGGGAAAGGCAACCATGAACAGGCTGATAAAGGCAGCGGGCCATCAGATTATTCAGGCATAACGGTTGTCATTGAGAGAAGACCGGATTTACGATATGAAAATAAAGAATTAATACATGAGGAGGCATATATGATAGCAATCGGTAGCGATCACGGCGGATACGATCTTCGCCAGCTGGTAGTCAAACATTTAGCTGAGGCAGGTGTTGAAGTAAAGGATATGGGCTGTCCGGATAAATCATCCTGCGACTATCCTGACTTTGGAAGAGCAGTGGCAAAAGCAGTAGCATCGGGTGAATGTGAAAAAGGTATTGTTATTTGCACAACAGGTATTGGCATTTCCATTACCGCAAACAAAGTTAAAGGAATCAGATGTGCACTTTGCAGCGATGTTTGCAGTGCAGAGCTTACAAGACTTCACAACGATGCCAATGTTCTTGCATTGGGTGCGGGAATTGTTGGAAACAATCTTGCTCTTAAAATCGTTGATACTTTTCTTAACACTGAATTTTCCGGCGATGAAAGACATGCTCGCCGTATAAGCAAGATTGAAGAATAAACAGGTCAGATCGGTACCTGATAACAAAAAGAACAAAAAAAGGAGAAGGTAATTATTATGGCTAAAGTAGTAGTAATGGATCATCCGCTGATTCAGCACAAAATCGGTTATATCAGAAGAAAGGATACGGGAACAAAGGATTTTCGTCAGACTATCTCTGAAATTGCACAGTTAATCTGTTATGAAGCAACAAGAGAACTTGAACTTTCCGATGTTGAAATTGAAACACCTATCTGTAAAACAACAGTAAAAGAATTAAAGGGTAAGAAGATGGCGGTTGTTCCGATTCTTCGTGCCGGACTTGGCATGGTTGACGGTATGCTGGCACTTATCCCTGCTGCAAAAGTAGGTCATATCGGTCTTTACAGAGATCCCGAAACACATGAACCTGTTGAATATTATTGTAAACTTCCCGCAGACTGCGACGAAAGAGAAGTATTTGTTGTTGACCCTATGCTGGCAACAGGCGGTTCTTCTTCTGCAGCTATCAAGATGTTAAAAGATCACGGCTGCAAGAAAATTCATTTCATGTGCATTATTGCAGCTCCCGAAGGTGTTAAAAGAATGGAAGAGGATCATCCCGATGTTGATATGTATATCGGTGCTTTGGATGATCATTTAAATGAACATGCATACATTGTTCCCGGACTTGGTGATGCCGGCGACAGAATTTTCGGTACCAAGTAACAGACAAAAACATAAAAAGTAGGGGGTTACTACTTGTGAAAAGAAAAGATTACATTTCCTGGGACGAGTACTTTATGGGGGTATCTGTCCTTTCAGGAATGAGATCTAAGGATCCAAATACCCAGGTTGGAGCCTGTATTGTCAGTTCGGATAATAAGATTCTTTCAATGGGATATAACGGTTTTCCAAAAGGATGTTCCGATGATTCGTTCCCTTGGGACAGAGAGGGTGAAACCTTAGAGACGAAGTATGCATTTGTTACACACAGTGAGTTGAATGCCATATTAAATTACAGAGGCGGAAGTCTGGAGGGGGCAAAGATTTATGTATCGCTTTTCCCCTGCAATGAATGTGCCAAAGCGATTATTCAGGCAGGTATAACAACAATAGTATATGACAGTGACAAATATGCGGATACACCGTCTACAAAGGCATCCAAACTTATGCTGGATGCAGCCGGTGTGAAATATTATAAATATGCCAAAACCGGAAGAAAGATTGAGATGGACTTATAAGTTTGCGGAGTAATCTCACAAATTTGTAAAAACGGGATAAAAGTATTGAAACAAAAAGTATATCGCCTCTTAGCACTTGCAACAGTTATTGTCTTGTGTCTTCACGAGACTCCTTATGTTGCTTTGGCTTCTCCGTCATCTACAAAGGAGAAGCTGGAAGAGGCTCAAAAAGAAAAAAAAGAAACTGAACAGAAAATAGCCGAAACAAATGACAATCTGGATGATGCCAGCGCTAAGCAGCATTCTCTCAAACAGGAACTGAACGGATTAAATGCTGATCTTGAAACTATCAAGGACCGACTGGAAGATCTTGAAAATGCTATTTTAGATAAAGAGGCAGAAATAAAAGAAACCCAGGACAACCTTGAAGAGGCCAGAAATCGTGAAACGACGCAGTACGAGGCAATGATGAAGCGTATCCAGTTCATGTACGAGGACAGCGAAACTCTGTATATGGATATTCTTTTTCAAGCCCGTTCTTTTTCGGAACTTATTACTTTAAGCAACTATGTTGATGATTTGGCCAGGTATGACAAGAAAAAGTTTGAAGAATACCAAACTATAAGGATTGAGATAGAAGATTTGGAAGCCAAGCTTCAAAGCGACAGAGTTGATTTAGAGGTATTAAAGCAGGAAGCATTAAAGGAAAAAGAGAATGTTATGACTGTTATTAATACCACTTCTAAGAAGGTGTCTCAATATGGTGATATGATTGATCAGTATGAGAAGATGCTTGAGGAAGAGAATGAGCTTTTAAAAAAGCAGGAAGAGGATATTGCCGCATTAAAGAAACAATATGAGGAAGAGCTTAGACTGTCGAGACTATCAGCTAATTCGGTTTGGCGAGATATTTCGGAAGTAACATTTGACGAGGGTGATAGGTTTCTTTTGGCAAATTTGATTTATTGTGAGGCCGGAGGAGAACCGTATGAGGGCCAGGTAGCGGTAGGCTCTGTAGTTATTAACAGAATGCTCAGCCCTGTATATCCGGCTACTGTCAGTGGCGTTATATATCAAAAATACCAGTTTTCACCGGTGGGATCGGGTCGACTTGCGTATGCACTTTCGGTTGATAAGGCTACAGCAAGCTGCTACAGAGCGGCCGACGAAGCCATGAGCGGTTTTTCGAATGTGGGAACAAGGGTATACTTCAGGACTCCGATTCCGGGACTTGAAGGTTTGAGAATAGGCAATCACATATTTTATTAATTCAAGAAGGAAAAGAAATGACATTCGATGAGTTATTGGATAAGGCGGTTTGCAACGACCTTGTGCGAATGGTATTTTCAAAACCCAGAAAGGACGCATTTTCTCAGAAGATGAAGGTGCGTCCCGTTGCCGTTAAAGGAGAGATACTGTTTCAGGCCACAACGGCTCAAGGGTATAAAGAAAATAACACTTATAAAGAGGTTCACGAGAACCTGTCTGATAAAAATCTAATACAAAAGATTAAAGCTGTGTTCCCGAGTGATTTTTCACAGGCGCTTATTGAAACAAAAGAAGGCGGTTATACTGTTTTGGCCGGGAAAAAGGGGAATATCACAATAGTAAAGAATAAAGGTGAGGCACCGAGGCAGGCAGATCTATCTCACAACAGAGGTAAAAAATATCTAATTCCCGAAGGAAGCAGAATACCTTTTCTCGAAGACCTGGGTGTAATGACTGCGGAGGGAAAGGTTGTAAAATCAAGATATGATAAGTACAGACAGCTTAACAGATATCTTGAATTTATTGATGATGTATTGGATAAGCTGCCATCGGATAAAGATATTACTATTGTGGATTTTGGCTGCGGGAAGTCTTATCTGACATTTGCCCTATATCACTATCTTGTTGAACTTAATAAAAGGCAGGTAAAAATCATAGGACTCGATTTAAAGTCTGATGTTATAAAAGAGTGCAACAGATTAAAGGATAAATATAAGTTTAGCGGACTGACATTTATGGAAGGTGATATCGAACACTTTGACAGTGAAGGCAGTGTTGACATGGTAATATCGCTTCATGCCTGTGATACCGCAACAGACTATGCCATTTATAAGGGAATTAAGTGGGGGGCTTCCGTAATAATGGCAGTGCCGTGCTGTCAGCATGAGCTGAACAAAACCGCGAACAGCTCAGAACTCAGTGGAGTCTTTCAATATGGAATATTAAAGGACAGAGTATGCGCCGCTATTACTGATGCAATGCGGGCAAACGTACTTAAACAATGGGGCTACGATGCTCAGGTTTTGGAGTTTATAGATATGGAGCATACGCCCAAAAACATTCTTATCAGAGCTGTTAAGGGTAATAAGAAAATGATTTCGGTATCGGAATCCGATAAAGAAAAAATGCTTAGAGAACTTGTGGGAGCAAGTATCACTCTTGAAAAGCTGTTAAGTGAGTAAAAGCTCTTAATGTGAATATACCAAAGATATGAAGAGTACGATTTTTAAAATAATAGCATCCGTTGCTGTATTCCTGATTACGCTGATGGTGTCAGGATATTTTATGAATAAAGGTAATGTCAACACTACCAAAACAATGGAAAAAGCAACACTTCCGGTTGTATATATGAACGTAGGCGGAAGTGCCGTTAATACATTGCACGGATACACTCAGGATATGGATGTTGCATTACTTAGAGATTCTATTACTCCCCTGGACGAGGACAGAGGGGTTTCTTTTCGTATCGATAAATTTGGTGCACATATAAAGGATGTCAGTGTTAAACTCAGGACTGTTGAAGGCGACAGACTTATAGAAAATATAAGCATTTCCGAATACGAAGAAGACGACTACTCGATTTTTGCCAGGGTTACTTTTAAAGGACTTATTGAGGATTATAAAGAATATTGCATGGAGATACATATTGCTACCTCCATCGGAAAAGAAGTTATGTATCATACCAGGGTAATAGATGCTCCTATGTATTGCCCGAGGGAAAAACTGGCTTTTGTACTTGACTTTCACAGTAAAGCAGGAAAAGAAGAGACCAATGAAGAACTGAAAACTTACATGGAGTCGAATTATACCGGTGATAATAGCACGCTGGCGTATGTTAATATTCACAGTTCCATGAAGCAGTTGGCATTTGCGGACCTGAATGTATATGAGGTATCCGAACCTGTAGCTACATTTAAAGAGCTGGCCCTTGAAACTGCTGTTTTCACCATTGATTATGTTGCGGCCACAAGAAACGGAAGTGCGGTAACAAGATATTTTATCAGGGAATATTATCGAATCAAATATACCTCGGAAGTGACCTATCTTTTGGACTATGAGCGTACAATGCATGAAATAACCGAAGAGGATGATTTGGCACTTACAGAATCAACATTAACTCTTGGTATTACCGATCCGGACCTTGATTTGGCAGAGAGTGAAGACGGCAATATATTTGCTTTTGTAAATGAAAACAAATTGTATTCTTACAACATTTCGGACAATAAATTGGCCAAACTGTTTTCTTTTTACAATAGGGACAATTTTGATGCAAGAACCATTAACGGAAATCATAAGATAAAAGCACTTAGAGTTGATGAAGCAGGCAGCGTGTGGTTCCTTGTTTACGGATATATGAACAGAGGTACTTACGAAGGTAAAGTAGGAATTACCTTCTATGAGTATAATGGGATTACCAATGTTATTGATGAGAAAATGTTTATTTCATCAAACAGTTCACCGGAAATGGTAATAAAGGATATTGAAGAATTGGCATATCTTAATAAAAATAATAATTTTTATTTTATGCTGGACCGTTCTATATATTCCTTTAATATGGACAGTTCCGAGGTATTTGAGATGGTAACGGATTTGGAAGAAGATATGTACTCAATTTCCAAGGCAAAGTCAATGCTGGTATGGCAGAACGGGAATAAGGTGAATGCTTCGGAAAATTTGATGGTTATGAATGTAAATACCGGGCAGAGTGATACTACGGTTGC
>JAKSRT010000021.1 GCA_024403485.1 Lachnospiraceae bacterium | reverse complement strand
AAGCTCCCGCCGGTGCCACCGCCACATATTTTCCGATGTTTTCGATATAATCGGTACAGTTTTCATCCAATCCATGAAGCGCTCTGTAACAATAATAGGTTTTCATCATTTCCGAAGCATTTGGATTCATGATTGCTGCGGACAACCCCTGTTCAAGCGCCAGTGCAAAGAAAGCTGCTGTAATAACTTCTCTGTTAGGAAGGCCAAAAGAAACATTTGATACACCAAGAGAAGTATGGCAGCCCAGTTCCGTCTTAATGGTATGAAGTGCCTGAAGCGTTGCCAGTGCAGCCTTTGAATCGGCGCTTACGGTCATTGCAAGGGTATCAAAAATAAGATCTTTTTTCTTTATACCGTAGCTTTCGGCCACCTTAATTATATTCTTTGCAATTTCCACACGACGCTCCGCGCTTTCGGGAATGCCATCCTCGTCAAGGGTAAGACAGACTACCAGACCACCGTATTTTTTTACAAGAGGAAAGATTTCATTCATTACTTCCACCTTGCCGTTTACGCTGTTAATCATGGCTTTACCGTTATAGCGGCGAAGTGCGGTTTCCATAGCCACCACATCGGTGGTATCTATCTGCAGCGGAAGGTCAATAATTGACTGGAGTTCATATGTTACGGTACTAAGCATTGCCACTTCGTCAATTTCCGGAAGTCCTACGTTAACATCAAGAACATGGGCACCCTTCTCCTGCTGGGTAAGACCTTCCTTCAATATGTAATCTATTTCATTGTTTCTGAGTGCTTCCTTGAAACGCTTTTTACCTGTGGGATTTATTCTTTCGCCTATAAGAATAGGTGATTCGCCAAATTCCACGGTATGAGTATATGAGCTTATTAATGTATGATTCTTTTCGGTAACAGGCACCGGAATCAGATTTTTTGTTTTGTTTACGGTTTCTTTTATATAATCAGGCGTTGTTCCACAGCATCCGCCGCAGATTCTTATACCCATTTCAACATATTCTTTTACATCCGAAGCAAATTCTTCGGGATATACATCATAAACCGTCTTTCCGTTTTCACTTCTTGGAAGACCTGCGTTAGGTTTTAATAAAACGGGAACGGAAGCATATTTTAAATATTCCTCTACTACTCCCCTAAGCTGCTTGGGGCCAAGAGAACAGTTTGCTCCGATGGCATCGGCATGCATGCCTTCAAGCATTGCCACCATAGCCGCGGGACTTGCTCCTGTCATTAATTTTCCGTCTTCGCCGTAAGCATTTGATACAAATACCGGCAAATCGGTATTTTCTTTTACCGCAAGAAGAGCTGCTTTGGTATCATAACTGTCGTTCATAGTTTCGATAAATACAAGGTCTGCGCCTGCTTTTTCGCCGATTCTTGCTGTTTTTGCATACACTTCCACCGCATCATCAAACTCAAAGTCACCATAGGGCTTAAGGAGTTTTCCCATAGGACCTATATCAAGTGCCACAAACTTCTCCTGCGTTCCCGATGACTGCTTTGCTGCCTCACGGGCGTTGGAAATAGCCGCCGCAATTAATGTTTCAAGTTCGGAGTCATCGAACTTTAATGAGTTTGCCCCAAAGGTATTTGCCAGAATAATATTTGTTCCTGCGTCAAAATATGATTTCTGAATATCGATAATGTCCTGCGGATGGGTCACATTCCAACGCTCCGGAAGTTCGCCCGGTTTGAGGCCTCTCTCCTGTAAAAGGCTTCCCATTCCACCGTCAAGATATGTTATTTTGCTGTTTATATGTTCAAGAACGTTCATTTTCTGCTCCATTGGTAAATATTGTCTCTGCACCGGTATATTAATAAGCGGTGATTATTTTTCTCTGTATTCACAATCAACTTTATCACATTTTTGGCATTTAGACCCAGACTTCAATGCATCTTTTTCATCGATGTTTTCGATGCTACCCTCCCCCAACTCACATATACTGCTTTTGGAAGCTTCTTTAACCCCAAACAATGCGGTTACCGATTTCGACGGCTTCATAAAATAGCCTTCTCCAAGCGAGATACCAAGCAAATGCGATATATCCAAAATCGAGAAAAAATCTGCCTGTGTATCTATTGGTAAGTCGCCATATCCCGGTGAAAACCTTGGCGTTACGAACAGACACTTTTCCATTTTTTGCGAATCGGATTGTTCCGTCACATCTTTGTTATCAGCAAGCCCTGCTTCATATTCATCGCAAAAAGCATCGCAAAGCGCCTCTATTCTTTCCGCCCCGAATCCCTGCATTACAAGGGCCTTTGTCGGAGATATCTTTTGCATGCGGTTGATTGCCTGATCTATTCCGATTCCTGCTGTGGCCGCAAAAAGAACAACATGGCTGCATCCCTCTAAAAGCTTCATCACCTGAGCGGACTGCATAAGAAATTCAAGGGATCCTCCCTTACAGATTTCGCCTGACGAAATAGTTCGATAACAAAGTCCGTAAGATAATACTGCTGCCATGTCCCGTTTAGCCTCTTCATATACTTCCCTGAGGGCAGTTTCGTTGTCGTCAACTATTCCGAAATAACCGCAGTAGCGCCACACCTCCCGCTCTCTTACAGGAAATACTAACGGGTTCTCCGGGGTTTTGGTATACTTTTTAACATATATCTTAGAATCTGTGTCCTGCATATATTCCCACATTCCTTAAAATACAAATTTGCCATCTGTTTCTTTTGCATCAGATACAGGTGGCAAATATATAGTCTTATTCGAACTCTTTTCCGAGAATTGCCGACAGATTGTCTTTAATTCCCCGGGCAACATCAGGCTTATTCATGGAATAAACATGAATGTTTGTTATGCCGTTTGCGTACAGATCAATAATCTGATCGGTGGCATAAATAATGCCTGCCTGTTTCATGGCGTCGGGATTGCTTCCGAACTTATCCACCAAAGACTTAAATCTCTGAGGCATAAAAGAACCCGAAAGTTTGATGGCTCTTTCTACCTGATTAGCGTTGGTTATAGGCATAATACCGGGCAGAATCGGAACCGTAATTCCTGCCTCACGGATTTTATATAAAAAGTTATAAAAAAGGTTGTTGTCAAAAAACATCTGGGTCGTAAGAAAATCTACGCCGGCATCAACCTTCTCTTTTAAATATTTGATGTCTTCTCTCTGATTGCTGCTTTCGGGATGAACTTCCGGATAGCAGGCTCCGCCTATGCAGAAATCGTAATCATACTCGCGAAGCTGTCTCACAAGCTGAACCGCATTGGTGTATGCCCACTTGCTTCTGTCGGTTGCCTCAAGTTCCGGGGTTAAATCTCCGCGAAGTGCCATCACATTGTGAATACCGGCTTCTTTCATCTCTTCTATGTGCCTGGAAACTGCTTCCTTGTCTGAAGATACACAGGTAAGATGTGTGAGCATGGGAAAATCAAATTTACTCTCAATATTTTTTGCGATATCAAGGGTATATCTGCTTGTTCCGCCGCCGGCACCGTATGTTACGGACATAAATGCCGGATTAAGCTTTGCTATTTCCTCGGTTGCCTCTTTCACATTATCCCAGGAAGTTTCTTTTTTCGGAGGGAATACCTCAAAAGAAATCTTAAACTTGGGATCGTTTAATATATCTGAAATTTTCATTGTATGTCTCCTCATGATTTCAATCAGCGGTGCTGCTCGCATATAATGCTATCATATCGCAAAACGTTTCGGTTATAGATTATGCTTATGACTGACTATTACAAAAACCTATGATTCCCCACTTGGGACATATATGTCTAAGTCACCCCTTTTTCGTTCAGATCATATATGTTTAGGTCAACCTTTTTCGCTGCAACCATATATTTTCAAATCAACTTTCACCGTTCCAGCCGTATGTACTTAAATCGACTTTTCCGTCTGTAAGCTTTATTCCATCGGCCTCGAGAAGTCTTGCCTGGGCACCGGCTCCGCCAAAGGCAAATTCACCTGCCAGCTCACCCTTTGAATTAACCACCCTGTAGCATGGCACATTTTCAGGATCCTTGTTTTTGTGAAGGGCATTGCCAACGGCTCTTGCCATCTTTGGATCTCCGACCAGCGCTGCCACCGTTTTATAAGTCGCAACTCTTCCCTTTGGGATCTTCTTTACCGCCTCGTAAATTCGTTTTGAAGGGCTGTCCGAAATCAGATCATAGCTCTGGGCAATCATAATTTTTATATCTTTATCAGGCACCGTACCGTCTAGAATAATGGTGCTCCAATGTTCTTTGTTAAGATGATATCCCGGAATCACGGAAGCGTAGGCATTCCGCCAAAAGAAGGCTTCGTTTGGATCCATCTTTACGTTCAGATTAATATACCCGTCTCTTTCATAGGTCCAGAGAAAGGCCTTTGTATTGTCTTTGTATCTTAAGAGCTTCCAGTTATGGTCGGAAAACGGCATATCAAGGTAAGCCCCGTCAAAGGTTAGTGCGTACTCTATAACCGATTCCCGGGTAATCATGTTGTATGTTTGCATATTACAAATATTTCTCGATTTCTTTTGCAACTTTTTGTGCTACCAGATTAAATCCGGCTTCGTTGAAATGGATGTGGTCCGGTCCTACATACTTGTCTGTGTTTCCGTCAATAAGCGGAAAAAGATCGTTTACCGGAATGTTATACCTGGCTGCGACGCCCTTTAAAATGTCATTGTAAGCAATTATTCCCGAAGTATCGGGATTATCCGTCGGCATAGTGGTAGCCATGATAATCTGTGCTTCCGGAAAAAGCTTTTTAATAACAAGCACCATTCTTTCAAGTGCCGATTCATACTCCTCGGGAAGCGAAAAAGGTCTTCCAAGACCATAATCGTCACCAAGATCCCAAAGGCCGTTGTTCCAGTGAATGATATCAGGTTTCGGAAGGCCCGGAATCCAGAATCTAAAAGAATTTAATGTATATCCGGCCCAGCGTCCGTTTTCTTCGGGGCCGCTTACATTGGCCTTTCCCTCCAAAAGTGTTCTTACTATAGGCTCATATCCCATCCTGAGTGAGTCACCAAGCAGTAAAACTTCCTTCATGATATTTTTTCATACTAATCCGGCTATCCGGTCGGATTAGTTTTCCTTTCATATAATCTATTTTGTTTCACCATCTTATTTTAGGCAATTCCGGTGGATTTTTCAATTTGTTTACCTAACTAAACACGCAAATTCTCGCCGCCGTCAGATAATCGGTCCCCGCCCGGATTTCAATTGGCATCTTCTTTTTCTTTTCACATCTCAAAAACGCTTAAAAATAACATTTTTCTTGAATTATACCCATAAAAAATGCTACTATATCGTTTAGCGAATTTTTTGTACCTGCCACACATATAAATAGGTAATGATTTTTATCGATTTATTGATTAAAAAGCAGGTAATGATATACAGAAAGGATTCAGAATGAATAATCAAGGAATTGAAATCAGATGGCACGGCCGTGGCGGCCAGGGCGCTAAATCAGCTGCTCTTCTGCTTGCTGACGTTGCTTTCAAAACCGGTGCTCATGTACAGGGTTTCCCTGAATACGGTCCCGAACGAATGGGCGCACCCATTACTGCTTACAACAGAATAAGCAATAATGAAATTCGTGTTCACTCCAATATCTACTTCCCCGATTTGGTAGTGGTTGTAGACGAAACCTTATTGGCAGCGGTTGATGTTACCGCAGGTCTTAAAGAAGACGGTGCCATCATTGTAAACACCGCGAAAAAAGCTGATGAGATTCGCCCGCTTTTAAACGGTTACAAGGGCAAAGTATACACAGTAGACGCAAGAAGAATCTCTGTTGAAACTCTCGGTAAGTATTTCCCCAACTCTCCCATGCTTGCAGCTGCGGTTGCTGTAGGTAAGGTTATGGATACAGACCTTTTCATCAGTGAAATGAGAGCTTCTTATGAACATAAATTTGCCAAGAAGCCTGAAGTTATTGAAGGTAACATGAAGGCCTTAACAAAGACAATCGAAGAACTCGGGGAGGTGCTTTAATGAGAACAGATGTAAATACTATTAACGAGAAAACTCCTCACGAGGATCTTACCGAAGGACTTATGATGTTTGCCCAGGCAACATCAAAGAACTTCAATACCGGTGAGTGGAGAACAAACACTCCGGTTTTCTGTGCCGAAAAGTGTAAGCAGTGTCTTCTTTGTGCTCCTGTTTGCCCCGACAGCGCAATTCCCGTAAAAGATTCAAAACGTTCCGATTTCGATTATGATCACTGCAAGGGCTGTGGTATCTGCGTGAAAGCATGCCCCTTCGGTGCTATCGAAATGCGCGAAGGACAGTAGGAGGTAGAGAGATATGTCAAAGAAAGACCGTATGTCCGGTAACGAAGCCGTTGCTTACGCTATCAGACAGATAAATCCCGACGTTATGCCGGCATTCCCCATTACACCTTCTACAGAAATTCCTCAGATGGTGTCAACCTATATCGCCAACGGCGAAATGGATACAGAATTTATTCCCGTAGAAAGTGAACACTCTTCCATGAGTGCCGCAATCGGTGCCGAAGCTGCCGGTGCACGAAGCCTTACAGCTACATCAAGTGCCGGACTTGCACTTATGTGGGAAGAACTTTTACTTGCAGCATCAAATCGTATGCCCCTTGTTCTTGCTCTTGTAAACAGAACCCTTTCAGGTCCCATTAATATTAACTGTGACCACTCCGATTCAATGGGTGCAAGAGACACCGGCTGGATTCAGATTTATGCTGAAAACAATCAGGAAGCTTATGACAATTTTATTCAGGCATATCCCATCGCCGAAGATAAAAGAGTTCACCTTCCCGTTATGATCTGCCAGGATGGTTTCATCACAAGCCACGCGGTAGAAAACATTCTTCTTGAAGAAGACGCTGCCGTAAAAGAATTTGTCGGTGAGTACAATCCCGAAGAATTCCTTTTAAATCCCGGCAAGCCCATTGCGGTAGGTCCTTACTCAATCAGCAGCTATGCCATGGAAGCCCGCTACAATCAGGAACTTGCCATGGAAAACTCCAAAGAAGTAATTCTTGAAGTAGCAAAGAAGTTTAAAGAAAAATTCGGAAGAGGCTTTGAACTCTTTGAAGAATACAGAACCGAAGACGCCGACTACATCATGTTAATCATGGGTTCCGCTGCCGGAACCGCCAAGCAGGCAGTTGACGATCTTCGTGAAAAAGGAATGAAGGTCGGCGTACTCAAATTAAGAGTCTTCCGTCCCTTCCCTGCCGAAGAAATTGCCATGGCACTTAAGAACTGCAAGGCAGTAGCTATTATGGACCGTACAGAAAGCTACAACGGCCACGGCGGACCTCTTGCCAGCGAAGTAACCGCAGGCCTTTACAGAAGCAAAGTAATGATTGAAACAGTATGTTACACCTACGGTCTTGCAGGTCGTGACTTCACAGTAGAAACAGCTTACGAAATCTTCGATGAACTTAAAGATGTAGCTGAAAACGGTAAAAAAGTTAAGCAGCATCGTTACATCGGACTTCGCAGCAAGGAAAGGAGCTAATCATGGCAGGATATAATTTGAAAGAAGTAATGAATAAGCCTGAACGTTTGGCTCCCGGACATCGTATGTGTGCCGGCTGCGGTGCAACCATCGGTGTCAGAGCGGTATTAAGAGCCCTTCACGAAGGCGATTATGCAGTAATCGGTAACGCAACAGGCTGTCTTGAAGTATCAACCTATATGTATCCCTACACTGCCTGGGAAGACAGTTACATTCACAATGCATTCGAAAATGCAGGTGCAACCTTAAGCGGTGTTGAAACCGCATATAAGGCACTTAAGAAGCGCGGAAAGCTTCCCGCTGATGCCAACTTTAAATTTATTACCTTCGGCGGTGACGGCGGTACCTATGATATCGGTTTCCAGTCACTTTCGGGTGCGATGGAGCGTGGACATGATATGGTTTATGTCTGCTACGATAACGGTGCCTACATGAACACCGGTATCCAGCGTTCTTCCGCAACACCTATGTATGCCGATACAACAACCACTCCCGTAGGAAGTCAGTCTAACGGTAAAATGCAGAACAGAAAGGATCTTGCAAGCATTATTGCAGACCACGATGTTCCCTATGTTGCCCAGACAACTCTTACAAAGGATTTCAAAGACATTCACTTAAAGTCAGAAAAAGCTATTTATACGGAAGGTGCAAGCTTCCTTAATCTTATGACTCCCTGCCCCCGTGGTTGGAGATATGAAACAGCTGACATTATGAGGATCTGTCAGTTAGCCGTTGAAACCTGCTACTGGCCTTTATTCGAAGTGGATCACGGCAAGTGGACATTAAACTATGAGCCCAAAAAGAAGCTTCCCATTGAAGATTTCCTTAGAGAGCAGGGACGTTTCAAGCACTTATTCAAGCCCGGTAACGAAGATTTAATAGCTCAGTTCCAGGCAGAAGTTGACCGCCGTTGGGAAGATTTACAGTATAAATGTGCAAGATAATAATTATTTAGCCCTGATGCTTTAAACTTATAAAGAAAGAGCTATATATTGGAGGATTACAATATGGACCAGTTATTTACCAATACACATATTATTTCATGGCTTCAGTATTTCAGTGACAACACCGAAGTGGATTTAGAGCACGTTAAGCTTCTTGATATTACAAGAAAGAATAAGAATATTATTCCTACCGTGGAAGCGCACAGATGTGTACTTGTTTTCACCGAAGCAGGTCACCCCGATATTTTCTACAGAATGTACAATGCAGGCCTTGGCGACTGTACCGTTATTTACAACGAAGGCAGCGAGCCCTCCGGCCCCATTAAGCAGAACCTGGTTTCCGAAATGATTGACCGAGGTATCAACGCTTCTGCCGGAATGCTTATTTTTAACAAAAACGCCCGCTCCACCGTTAAATTCGGTATGGACAACAGCGCATTCACTCCCGGTTCCGTTCGCTACGTAGGTTCGGAAATAAGAGCCGTAATTCTTTCCAAAATGCAGATTGAAGAAGGCAAAAACATTTGTGTAATCTCCGGTGAGTCAATTGTTATAGAATCCGCTATTCTTGATGGCGAAGGCACCATCATTGCCGTTGAATACAACAAAAACGACCGTCGTGCTCTTGAAGATAACGTTGAGCAGTTCGGCCTTAACAATGTAAAAATCGTTGACCATGTTGACGAAGAATCCATGAAGGGCCTTCCCGTTCCCGATGTTACCATGTTGGTTGCTTCGGCAAGTATGGAGCAGGAAATGAAATATATGCTTTCCATCAATCCCGATATGGAATTCGTTATTTACACTCTTGATTTCGTAACAGCAGGAAATATGCCCAAAATGTTTGCCGAGATGGGCCTTGCGGATCCCGAAATCATCCAGATTGGCGTTTCCAAGCTCAATGCCAAGCACAACTACGATGCACAGCCTTCACCCTGGATTATCACAAGCAGATAGGGTGTAACTGATTAGATGTTTATGCTGTGGAAGGTTATGCTGTAAGAGGTTATGCTATAGAGGTTTTATTTTAGAAGTTTTATTGCGGAAGATTTATTATGGAAGTTTTTGCCGTAACAGTTACGGTAACATACGTACTAAAAGTGTCGGCTTACTTCACGCAATTGAGTCAGCGTACCTTTAAACAATAATATAGCGGCAGGTAGCACTCCTTTTGGGGATCGCTACCTGTTTTTTATTTTTTGTTGTTTTATAACATTCATAATTTGCGGGATAGTGACTACAGTTCGATTTTGCGGTTCGGCTGCTGTGACGACCTGGCATCTAAAAACCGCAAATCATACTTTTTAGATGTATGTTTCATGCTTCGCGGTTGCGACACGGCATCTAAAAACCGCAAATCATGCTTTTTAGATGTATGTTTCAAGCTTTGCGGCCGCGACACGGCATCTAAAAACCGCAAATCATACTTTTTTAGATGTTTGTTTCAAGCTTCTCGGCCGTAACCCGGCATCTAAAACCGCAAATCATACTTTTTTAGATGTATGTTTCATGCTTCGCGGCCGCGACACGGCATCTAAAAACCGCAAATCCCACGTTTTAGATGTATGTTTCATGCTTTGCGGCCGCGACACGGCATCTAAAAACCGCAAATCATACTTTTTTAGATGTATGTTTCATGCTTCTCGGCCGCGACACGGCATCTAAAAACCGCAAATCATACTTTTTTGGATGTATGTTTCAAGCTTTGCGGCCGCGACACGGCATCTATAACTGTGCGTTTCTACATTTTTAGATGTAATTGTCACCATTTAAGTATTTTTCGTCATTTTCACGTCATTGAATTGTCCGTAAATGTAATATATACTTTGAATCTATAGAAAGGAGCAGACTTATCCATGAAAACGGTTTTTATTTCATTTTCATCGAAAGAATCCGACAAAGCCAACGAGCTTCTCGGCTATCTTGAAGACAATGGAATATCGTGTTTTATTTCCTCAAGGGACTTAATTCCCGGGCGGGAATATGCCGAACAGCTTATTGACAATATAAGCTGCGCAAAGGCTGTGGTTTTGCTGCTTTCAAATGCTTCCAATAACTCTCCTCACGTCCTTCGCGAGGTCGAATATGCAGTCAGTCATCGAATTCCCATTGTGGTATTTCCTCTTGAAGAGGTAGTCCTCAGTAAATCAATGGAATATTTCCTGATGACGCATCAGTGGATACCCAATGATTCCAAGAAAAAGCAGGCTTTACTTGACAGTGTCAATAAAGCAATTTCTTCAGATTACGATAGTTCCGTCATAGATACTTCAACACAGGCCGTCAATGGCACATCCGCACATATATTCAAAGATTCTGTTGCATCATCACCCTATGCTGCTGATACGGTTCATTTGTCCGAATCTGCAACTCATCGCGTCGACACCATAGACGACAACCCACGCAAAAGAAACATTCCGATTATAGCGGCAGTTTCGCTCATAATGCTTGCTTTTATTGCATGTCTTGCGTTCATTATAAAAGCAGCAAGAACACCCTCAGGCAATGGTAGCACTGACCTGACCGATGCTGCAGATATTGAAAAAGAAACCGCTGTCTCCTATTCCGTAGGTGACACCGTAACCTTTGGAAGTTATCATGATGAACCCATAGAATGGCGCGTTATAAAAATAAACGACGACAATACCGCCATCCTTTTATCGAAATATATTCTTTCAATGAAGGTTTTTGACGCTGCAGAAGGCGGAATCTACAACGAATATCAGGGAATAGACTACTTTTCTTCGGAAAACTACTATGTAACAGACGAGAATCTTCTGGTTCTTATTCGCGGCAACAATGACTGGTCTGCTTCAAATATAAGAACCTGGCTCAACTCCGATAAAGAGGTTGTAAATTACAGTGACCAGCCACCCACAAAATCCGCCGTGGGAAATAACTATTACCACAGCGAGCCGGGATTTTTGTACGATTTCACCGCCGAAGAAAAAGAAACAATTATTAAATCCGTTCATGAATCACCGGCCAATATACTGAGCGACAATTCAGACGGAAATATTGTAAAAACCGAAGATTATGTTTTCCTGCTTTCTTCAGACGAGCTTAGCTGGCTTATAGATGCCGGCATATCCGTTTATACAAAGCCCACCGAGCAATGTAAAAAACATGATCAGCATATCGAGTATTATAATTCCGACGTTGAATACAACGGCACGGAAAACTATTACTGGTGGCTCAGGGACAGCCTTGGCGATGAGATTTCCAAAAGTTATTTTGTTACTACCGAAGCTCAGGACGAGTTGTTTCTTCCTGCCACTGTCGGTGCCTGCGATTATGGTGTGCGCCCGGCAATTGTCGTAGATATGAATTCTTCGGCAATACACTGATGTAAGTCGTGGAGGGTGCTCCGACACACCTGCAGTAACATCATTCCACTGTCCAATTAATTACGCTGACAAATTCCGCCGATAAATTTCAACAACTAATTCAAGTAGCTAATTCCAACAGCTAATTTCGCCGGCTAATTCCAACAGTTAATTCCAACAGCTAATTTCGCTGACAAAAGGCCAATAACAGATCAAACTATAAAAGCCTCTTTGTTTTGCTATGTACCGTTAACAGAAGTACAAGTCGAAACAAAGGGGCTTTTTATATTATCGTCGAATGGCTACGGTCCAAAAGTAATGTGCAGTACAAAACGAGCCGGTATATGGTGCTTTGGGGAATATATGTCACAACCGATACATAAACATTTTATCGATTCGAAATTTATACGCAGGTTTGAGAAATTTGGGTGATAGAAGAAAGAAATTTTCGCCTGTTACCTAAAAAACATGAATAACATGTTTCCAAATTGCAAATTTAGGTAATGGAAGGCAAAATGCCGCGTCTATTACCTAAAAAACATGAATGACATGTTTCCAGATTGCAAATTTAGGTAATGGAAGACGAAATGCTGCGCTTGTTACCTAAAAAGCATGAATGACCTGTTTTCAAGTTGCAAATTTAGGTGACGGAAGACAAATTGCCACGTCTGTTGCCTAAAGAAATCAGAATAAAGTGTTGACGCTCGATTCATCGGAGTAAATACAGTATTGTCATCGATGTAATTGTAAACAAATATTTTTCTTATAAATTAGTGAATTTGATATATTTACTTTTCGAACATATGTTTGTATAATTTATCTTACCATTGTTGCGAGAGGCTTATCGATACACATGCCATCGAGTCTCTCAAGTATAAACACGAAGTTCATCACACCCGGAGTAGTTGCTAAATACAAGCTTGTCCAAGTCAGCTTAAATGTTTTATCACATCCGGGGCAGAGGTAATAATGCGAGTTTCACCTACACTACGAGATAATGCAACAATCATAACAAATCCCCTACACTCAGAACCTGGGGAAACTATACCTGTCATCGCATCCTACGATGATAAGGGTCGGGTTGCGCCTCTCTATTTTCGTATCAACGGCGAGTCTCACAAGGTTCTAAGATATGTGGTCTTAAACAAAGCCTTAGGTAAAATCATTACTTACGAATGCACTATCGAAGACAACGGCTACATGAAGCCTTTAATTGTTCGCTATTATCCGGAAATTTCCACCTGGGTAATTCCCGATAACCAGCGGGCAAGTGTCTTCCTCAAGGATTTCTCATAGCTATAACACGCAGGTTACACGGGCTGCTTAGCTGTAAAGCGCAGATTACGCAAGCTGCTTAATGCTTTTTGCCACATTAATCAAATGGTCGGCAATACGTTCGGTATTTGCGGAGAGTGAAAGGTAGTGGGCGCCCACGATTGGTGTACAGATACCTTCTTCAAGTCTTATTATATGATTCTGCTCCATTCTGCCTGTAAGTCTGTCGATTTCATCTTCAACTTTATAAGCGGCTTCAAGAGCCTCAAAATCAATATTAATATACGCTTTCATTACATTTTCAAAAAGCGTGTTTATGTTTTCCTGAACATATCTGATCTCAGCAATAGCTGATGTTGAGAAGCCATCACCTGCTTCGGACAGGCTCTTGGCATAACCCACAATGTTTTCGGCATAGTCGCCTACACGTTCCAAATCACTGATTGTTCTAATAGCCGATGACAGGTAAGTGTGGTCCTTCTCATTCAAAGGTGCTTTCGAAAGTTCAATTATAAACTTAACAAGTTCCCTATTTATGAAATTAAGCTGCTTTTCATTACCTTCAAACTCTTCTTTAGCCGTAAAGTCCAAAGTACAGACTATATCAAGTGATGTTGCAAAATTTCTTAGTGCAATATCTGCCATGTTAACAATTTCGTTTTTAACCTGTTTTACTGCAATAACAGGAGTTTTTAACATATTTTCGTCAACATAGTAAAGGCGTTCCTTCTTGGTTTCCGGCACTTCATCACGTTCAATGTCCGGAACAATTCGCTTAACAATATTTATCAAGATGTTGGTTGCCGGCATTATCAGAAGCACGGTCAGTACGTTAAACACCGTATGGAACATAGCCAGCTGAGTCTGAGGAGCAGACGGGAACAGGCTTTCAAAAATACCGCCGTAGCTGATACTGCCTCCGGAAGCCAGTGGCAGAATAAATCCGACAAATAAGAATACAACTACACCGCTTACATTAAATAATAGGTGTATGAAAGATGTTCTTTTTGCGTTTTTGCTTCCGCTTAAACCTGCAAGAAGAGCAACTACGCAGGAACCGATATTGGAACCCATTGTAAGGAAAATACCCTGATCAAGTGTTATAAGTCCGGCCACCAACATGGTAATCGCAACAGAAGTCATTACCGATGAACTTTGCACAATGGCGGTAAGAACAGCGCCTATAATAACCAGCAGAAACATATTTGTAATGCTTGCCAAAAATGCTTTAACCGCATCAAGTTCAGCAAAGCTTTCCATCGCACCGCTCATGATTGAAAGGCCAACAAAAAGCATACCGAAACCAGATAAAATGCCACCCCACAGTTTAGGTGTATCCTTCTTTGAAAACAGTTTTATGAATGAGCCTACACCGGCAAGTCCCGAAAACATGATAGTTGTTGAGAGTCTGTCTCCGCTTATCATACCAAGGGCTACAATCTGACCGGTAATTGTTGTACCGATATTCGCACCGTAAATAATAGTCGCTGCCTGATAAAGAGACATGATTCCCGCGTTTACGAAACCGATTGTCATTACGGTTGTGGCACCGGAACTTTGGATTGCTGCCGTGCCTACGGCACCGATTCCAACTCCCAGCCATTTACTTTTGGAAACTTTTGAAAATAAAACCTTCAATCCGTCTGAACTCAAAGCTTCCAGGTTAGAACTCATCATGCTGCAGGCTACCAGAAATATACCGATACCTGCCAGCAGATTAAGGATGGCTGTTGCCACCATAATACTGTTCATATTTTTCTCCTCGTATAGTATCTTGCCAATACCAAATTCTATGTATAACTGTCTGCGCCACTACTGCTCACAGTGTCTGTCGCTACTGTTTGCGGTGTCTGTCGCTACTGTTTGCGGTGTCGCCGATATTATCTGCGGCGTCTTCCGCTTCCGCCGTTTACCAGCATGGCGAGTCTTAAAAGCTGAAGCAGTGAAGATGCAACAGCTGCCACATATGTCAGCGCTGCTGCCTTTAATACCTTTCCTGCATAAGGAAGCTCATTATCATAAAGAATCGAGCGGCTTCTAAGTATTTCCATTGCACGCTTCGATGCGTTAAATTCAACGGGAAGTGTAATAATCTGAAAAGCCAGAATTCCCATGAATAAAAACAGTCCGATTTGGGCTATTCCGTATTGTCCAAACACAAGTCCTATCAAGATTACAGGCCAGTAGAGGAACGATCCGATATTGGCAACAGGTACCGCAGCCGAACGAAGGCTTAGCGGCGCATACTGTTCACTGTGCTGAATAGCATGTCCGCATTCATGAGCTGCAACACCAAGAGCTGCGATTGAAGTTGAATTATATACGGAATCGGATAAGCGAAGAACTTTTTCTTTTGAAGAATAATGATCTGTAAGATTACCTGCCACATGCTCGATTCTTACATCATAAATTCCTGCACTGTGAAGAATATCTTCAGCTACTTCCCAGGCCATTTTGCCTTTCATGTTGCCCACATTTGAATACTTTCTGTATGTAGCATTCATGTTGGCTGAAGCAATCATACAGATAATTGCTCCAATTATTACTAAAATATAAGTAGGATCCAAATACATTCTCTACCTCCTTGAAGATCGACGTTCAAAGCCCTCGTGACTATTATAAAAGGCTTTTTTGTCGCTGTACATTCGTTTATCTGCTTCTTTTGACATATTTATAATTTTTTTATCTTCCAGTTCGGACGCATTGACATATCCTTTGGAAAAAGAAAGTTTTTCGCTAAATGTTCCGGTCCAGTTCCATGTGGTTGCATCGAGTTTCAAAAGCGCCTTATCGAATTCCTCTTTTGAAGCACTAAGTATGGCAGTAAATTCATCACCACCCATTCTAAACACCGGACCTAAATCAGCAAAAGCAGACTTAAGACAGTCGGCCGTTCCTTTTATGAGCTCATCACCGGCTTCATGACCGTTTGTGTCATTAGCCATCTTTAGACCGTTTACATCGACTCCCACATACCATACATTGTCATCGATTCCTGCCTGTTCAAGCTCCTTCACATAAGAAGAATAAGCCATTCGATTGAGGAGTCCTGTAAGTTCGTCGGTATTTGAGCGCTTTTCCAGCGTTGCATTTTCACGCCTTGACTCTTCGAGTAATGCGATGGTTTCTTCAGCCTCTTTAAGTGCTTTTTTCACCGCTTCTATACGGCTCATACTTATTGTATCCGATTGAACGAATATGAAAAGTAGCAGAAAAGCTATTGTAGATACCGTATACACAAGCTGCTGGTCTACGGTCAAAGAAACTATCTGACCCACAACAATGAGCATCAGATAAAGCAAAATCGGGATTCCGTATTTTCTGCTAAGACTTTTTCTTTTTAACAGTTTCCCAATATGCGCAAAAATCAAAAGGATAATAACAAGACAATAAAGGTAATAAACTGCATGTAGCGGTAAATCAAACATTTTGGGTGCAATTCCCATAATGTCATATGCAGCATATATTCCCAGCACAAAAGCACACACAAGACCCGATATCAGAATAGTTCTAAGAAGTTTCTTTTGCTTGCGGGCACATATTTGATCATAAGCGGCAATGTTTTTCGTATATTTTGCAAAGTAATAGACAACCGGAAGAATCATCACCATCATAATCCAGTTTGAAACAATCGAAGCAACACTGCCCCTCAAAGCCTCCTCAACCGGAGTTTTGGCGTATACAATAATTACCGCCACGCTGCCGATAATATTTGAAATCAGAAGTTTATTGAAGGTCTTTTTGACATCACTCTTATCCCTGACCGAAAGCTGGGCAAGGAGTATTACCATACATATTATTATGGACATTACCGAAGCGGTAATGGTTATGCTGTAATCAGCTGTAATCAGCGGCGATGTCATTTCTGTTCCCCTTAAATAAGTCCCAATGTCTTTAGTACGAATAACCACAAAGTAAGTGTAAAAGCCGACAAAAGTGTAGTACACATTACGGTGCCGGCACTGGTCTGACCATCATGTCCCATGGAGCGGGCCATAACAAAGCTGCTGACCGTGGTGGGTGAGCCAAGCATGATAAGTATTGCAAGGAGCTTGTCTCTTGTATAACCGATATATATTGCCAACGGAAGAAACAGTGCGCAAAATCCCACAAGTTTAAAGAAAGTAGCAGTGATAACCGTACCTGCCTGCTTTCCGATAGATTTAAAATCAAGGCTGGCTCCAAGAGCCATAAGGCCAAGCGGTGTGGCCGTATTTCCCACATGGGTTACGGTTCTTTCAAAAATCACGGGACTTGGTATTTTGAAAGCCGCCCAAACGGCACCTACAATAATGCCCAGTATTATGGGATTTGTAATTATACCTTTTAAGGTTTCAAAAAGCAGGGCTTTAGAAATGCCGCCTTTTGCCTTCAGCACTTCAAGAAGAACCACCGCGGTTACATTGTAAAGCGGCACAGCTCCTATAATCATCAGAGGTACCATCCCCGCATCACCGTAGAGGTTGGTTACGATGCCCACACCTAAAAGTGCGGCTGAAGATCTGAAGGATGCCTGAACAAACTCTGCTTTATCCGAAATTCCTTTAAAAGCAAATGCAATAACGAGCAGAAGAATAATTGAAGCCAACGTCACGCCAAAGCAAAAGAACACATATCCAGTATCCCAGGTTTCTTTGATATCCTGATTAGCCAGTTCTTTAAACACCAATGCAGGAAGCGCGATTTTGAAAACAAAGCTGTTAAGGCTTTTGGTAAATTGTTCATTTAAAACGTTTATTTTTCTGAACACAAAGCCAAGCATCATAAGCAAAAATATTGGCATTGTGGCATTCAGACAATATATCAGGTTACTTAGCATAATAAATTTTACCGGTCACTTCATCGAAAAATCCGATTCCGTTTCCGCTTTCCTTTACCTCATTGGCTAAATTATCCAAAGAGACCGTACCTTCAAAATATCCGCCGGCTCCGGTAATATTTTCTATCTCAATTTCATAAAGAGTCGCCAAATCTGCATTGTTGCCCGCATCCGGCCATCTTTGGTAAGAATCGTCCTTACCATTATATTTGTATTCGTAAAATTTTTCAAAGTGACTTCCACGATATTTTCCCACATATGCAGTATTACATACATAGCGTTCATTTGCGCCAAGCTCATTACCGTCCCCATCGGAATAAACTCTTCCGCCGTTTATATATTTTAATATCCACTCATTATCGCGGAAATGATAATAAGAACGCCACCAGGCTCCGGACCCTGCATTTGTCAAAGCCGTCATATCGTCTTCGCTGAGTCGTTTAAATGAACCGTCTTCCTGTCTTACACAAAAATAAGATTCCTGAAATATGCTCGCAGATGTCATATATACGTCATTAAGACCATCGTTGTTAAAGTCTCCCACAACAGCGCAGACTTCAGCTTCGTCGGCATTATATTGTTCCATAACATATTCGGCTTTTAACTGTTCAAAGGCATTAATGTACTCCGCTTCGACAATTTTCTCAGGTATGGAAAACTCCGAAGTCCGTGGATGCTTTCGCTCGTTGGTTGAAGCAATTCCCTTATAAACAAGTAAGAAAACTGCCGCCAATACAGCAACTACACATACATAGAATACAGCCCATCTAATATACTTCTTTTTCATCCGGTATCTCATTCTCTCGTTTCTTTTTTTCCAAAATCCTTATGCATTGATATGACAGCAAATCGTCATCACTGATTTCGACAGCAGGCATTTCAAGCCATATACCGTATATTATAGCACTTATCGATACAATAATACCCGCCAAAAGATGTTCACTCCAAAAATCGGGATATCCATTTAAGCCATTAACTGCGCAAGACCACCATACAAAGCTTATAAACAAAAGAACTCCGGGGGCCAGCCTCTTCCACAGAGCTATATTTTCATCGCTGTTAATATATTTGTACATTGTTATGGCAAAGAACCATAGAACAGCCAAAAGAGCCGGAATGTACATGCCTGTGCGCTTGGTTAAATAACCGTTGAAATCCACAAAATAAAAAGCAGGAGAAACCACTGTGAATAAGCCTACCAGGAATGTAAAAAAAGCAGCCAGTACATTGCGAAAAGAAACAGTTTTTGAAAGCATACAAAGACATACAAAAAATGCCGCACAGCCTATTAATCCAAATTTGCAGCTTCCGATGTAATGTCTCCAGCCCCATATATTGTCATTAAAATGGGTAAACATATATCCAAGGCGATAAATTTCTCTTACACCATGTGCAAAAAACGAAATCGAAAAAAAGACCAGCGGAACCAAAACAAGAATTATTCTTTTCAAAAAGTAAGCCATTTTCCCTTTAATTTCAGTTACATATTCTCTTACTTCCTCATCAGCAAGAAACGCCTCTTCGGGTGAAACACCACCTAAAGCATCGCCATTTTTGTCGTCATCCTCAAAAAATCCACTATATGTAAAGAGTCGATCCGCAGGTCCATCAATACTGCTATCATCTAAAAATTCATCCTCATCATACTCATCATCGTCGAAAAAATTAAATATTTCAAACATAATATTCCTCCCAATCGTTTAATCTTATACATCCAAGGCGGCATTCCGGTCCGGGAAATCCATCGTTGTTGTAGCATCTGTAACCGTTTCCGCAATCAATTCTTATAAGTTTTTTATCAGAAGATATCATGATTTTTTTACTGTCTGTGGAAGTATGTCCCACCACCGAAATATAATCGACTTTATCGTTCATTTTTCCGTCTAGAAACTCATAGTAGGCTGCATCTCCCATAATAATCATTCTTTTGTTAATTATGCGTTCTATGGTCGGAAAGGTTTGGGCATGAGCTATCTGATAGTTTTTACCGTTTAAGTTTAGTTGGAGAAAATACGGCATCTTACCAATCCAAACCGCAATATTAACTATATCAACCGGCGTTAGACGCTCGTTGAGCAATTCAAAGGTACCATAGCTTAAATACTCCCCAACTCTCTCGTCACAGTACTTATAAAGAATTTCCCTTCTTACCCACTCATCGTGATTTCCGCGAAGGCAGATAATATTCTCGTGGCGTAATATTTCAAAATAGAGATCCACCGGATTATTACCGCGGTCAAAAACATCACCGTCAATTATAAGCAGATCGTCTTTTGTAAAATTAATCAGCTTAAGCATCGCTTTAAAGCTTTTAGCGTCGTTGTGAATGTCTGACATAACATAGACATTTTTATTATTAATCGTAAGTTCCATACATCCCCCTTTCGGCCCCAACCCGACTTGCTCTGCCGCTTTATAAATCCCACCGGTGGATAATCTTTCCATTATCCAGCCTTCTTATACAGTTGTAGATAGCGGTGTATTTTCCGAACATATCGGGATAGTCCATATGAAAGTGGCCAAAATAATGGTGTTTGAAATCCACCCGTTCACATATGTTTTGCAGAAAATCATTGAGCGGACGCTCGTCAAAAACGTTTTTGTTTACACCCTTAGCCGAAACCGAAGAAAGATACTCTACAATCTTCGTGGGGCAGGTATGTGTAATGATGTAATCTACCCTGTTGTCGTTTTTCAGAAGATTTGCCTCGGCATTCAGGTACTCAGCCTCTGAAGGCATTTCCTCGGGAAACCAGGAAATGCCGGGAGTACGCCAGTCCTTGTCAAGAGAGTAACCTCCTCCCATAACAAATATTTTCTTTCCCTCGATGTTATAAATCTCACCCCGCATCAAATGAATAAGATTGTGCCTTATGATATGTGCCTTACCACCGTTCCAGTCCATCACTGGCAATTCGTTCAGTTTGTGATGGACTTCGTGATTTCCGTCCACGAAACACACTGTGTAAGGTCTTGAAGCGATAAAATCAAAGAACATTTCCTGAGGCAGAAACTCTCCGTCCCACCAGCCGTATCCAAAATCACCGGCTATAATCAAAGTATCGTGTTTATGTAAGTATGGTGATATACACTCTATGTATTTATATTGTTCGGCATGTGTATCGCCGGTAACCAAAAGCATAAGCGCCTCCTATTTGTCATCAATATGCACAGACATCCCCCATGGGGCATCTCTGTCTGTATTTACGAGTATCCAAAGCACCGGAATGCCAAGTGCTTCTTTTTCCTCGGGAAATCTGTCATAGCCATCGGTCATTATAATTATGCACACCGGCGGTTTGTCGGACATTTTTTCCTGAAGATATTCAAATATTTTTATAAAACTGGTACCACCGCCGCCCAGAACCCTGACATTTGACAGCTGGTCCGCGCTCTCAAATGGAACCGGGTCTGTAATGGAAGTGTCAAAGAAACTAATCAGTGCTCTTAAATGGTTAAACTGCCGGATTGCAGCCCGTATTTCCGCCATTGCAATTGAGCGAGCATTAATGTCCACTGAGCCCGAAGTATCCACTACAAACCAAAGGTCCTCAACGTCACCGTAATCATCATTACATTCGTTCCAAGCCGGAAGTATAAAATCGCCAAAAGAACGACGGTCCGGTGGAATGAAACTAAAATCATACCTGTCCATACTGACTTTCACAAAATCCTGCAGAACCTTTCGCCAGTCCATCTTGCTTTTATAATTGAGATAATCTAAAAGTTCCAGCGGTCCCATTGGTATGTTTCCGGTTCCTGCAGCCGCCTTGATTGCTTCTTCAAGGTACTGCTTCCATTTTGATTCAACCGCCGCATCGGCTGCTATTGTTTCCCATACGCCATGCTCATCGATATGGACATTGTATCGTTCTTCCATTCTGGCGATGAAATTTCCTACCGCTTTAATGACATTTTTATTTTCATCCGCTATCATGTCATAGACTTCAAATGCGGTATAAAGATAACCTGCTTCGCCTTTTGGCGTTAAATGTATTACTTCCTCGCCATCAATCTTCATAGATGTTATGTCCATGGAATAAAATAGGTTTGAGTTAACTACAATGTCACAGGCCAAATTCCAAAAATACGGTATGCGTTCGCCCCTATGGATGCAGTGCTGAAGAACGCAGTGCAGTATCTCGTGTCTTATTACAAAATCAAGCTCTGAGTCGGATAATCTTGCTGCAAACTCGGGATCTATGAACAGGCTCTTCATATTGGTGGCCGCGGTCCCACACTTGGCAAAAGAAAGTTTTAGGTGCATTAAAATATGCCCAAAGAACGGAGCCTTTCGTATTAAATTGCTTCTTATATCCTTGAGACGCTCGGCCAGCAGGGATTTATCTACGGCCATTGCAGTTTCTTTTGCCGCACCGCCCGTCATATATAGTTTTTCATCGTCAGCCTCATGGCCTTTTATCATGCATCCGGCAGGATGCTTCATATCACTCTTCATCACTTCACCTTGCGGCCGGCATTATAGCGTGTATAAGCTCTGCATGCCATAAGCTTTGTTTTAATTGTTTCAACTGCGGATAAATCGTTCCAGAACATATATACATATTCTGCAGGTAAATTGTTAATTGCAAAATTGCAAGCCGCCTCTAAACGTTCTCTTGATAAGCATTCTTTATTTTCAAGATGTTTTGCGTAATCGGCCATGCTTGTTTCCAAAGTATAAAAAACATCGCCGCTCTTTGTATGAAATTCTAAGATAGAACCGTCAAAAATGTCTGCCATCGGCGGGATTCGATTACCGCCGAGGCTCCAGGCCATGAATACGGTGGCAGCTTCACTGCCGATGCAGCCCGCAATATAATTAAAATATCTTTCAAGGTCATTATCCTCAGCCTCAAAGGTATTCAAAATATTGCTTACAAATACCCAGGAACGGGGGCTTGGAAATGCCACATGATCCAAGTTTTCTTCTTTATAAATCCATGAACCGTTGTTGGTAAGAAACCGCACAACCGTGGGATTTACACCATTTTCTTTGGCCCATTCAAGCCAAGCTGCGGTATTGGCCGCAAGCTCCATATGAAGCAGTCTGTTGGCAAGGGCGCTGGGCATCTTAAAGCTAACGGCTCTGTCGGTAGTTCGGTTACCGGCTGCAATAACAAAGGTATTCTCAGGCAGGCTGTGTTCACCGATTTTTCGGTTTAAAACTAGCTGATAGGCTGCTGCCTGAACCGACTGGGGTGCAGCAGACAGTTCATCTAAAAAAAGAAGGTTTACCACGTCATCGGACTTATCCATATCAAAAATTCTGGGCATAAGCCAGTCTGTAAACTGTCTGTCGGCAGATGCCACCGGCACACCTCTAAGGTCGATAGGGCTGAATAAAAGAAGGCGTACATCGATAACATGCACTTCCTTGTCTGTTTCTTTCTCTATTTCACGGGCAATCTGCTCTACGCCTTCGCTCTTGCCGACACCTGGCGGGCCCCAGAGGAAAGGGGCCGGTGCCTGGTTGTAAGGAAGTTTTTTGTTAATAATATTTATGTACAGCGAAGAAAGGTCCTTGACCATTTTCTTTACGGTAATTTTAGGTATGGGATTTAATGCAATATTTGAATTTGCCGAATAATTATCCATTGTTACTCTCCATAAGTCTTTTATCTATGTCATTAAGTTTTAACGTCAGGCGTTTTACCGCTTCGTCGTATGGGTTGCCTGCCAAAAGAATCTGATTTGCATTTTCGCGTTGGAGATGGTAGTCTCTAAGCTTCTCCTCGTGCATTTTGATGGTTTCCTCGAGATTATCAAGGACATTGTCCATGCGCTTTGAAACACCGGCAGCCTTACCACCGTCTTCAAGGTCCATCCTTACCATATAAACGCCAAAACGCTTGAGTATTATATAGGGCTTTTCAATGCTCATATTTTCAGGCAAAAGAATCTTAAAGCCCTGATATTCGTCGAAGGTTCTTCTTTCGGAATTAGCGATGTTATGCAAAAGTGCATACAAAAGCTCTTCACCCATGGACTGACGGTCGTCTCTTGAAACAGAAGTCTTGTTTCGACTATAAAAGTCTGCATCAGCCTTTACGCACTTAATAGTATTTTCACGGTTTCTTATCATACCGGGCAGGGCTGCCAGATGCTCGCTTACGCGCTCAAGTTCTCTTCTTTTACCACGCTGATCGATTTTAGCCTGCTCAAGTTCGTTGGAAGCCAACACGCGCTCTTTAATGAGGTTGTTGCCAAGGGCAAGTGCTTTGATTTCAGCATAGTCAAGTATCATCTCCGCACAGTCACTTTCCTCGCGGTGAGTGGCATCAAGACTGCCTGTTAAGAACTGACTGATAAAACCAACCTTGTTCTCAAGAATCTGCCAGGAATAGGCATCAAAGCTTGAATCGGTCACGTAGCGATGAATCTGCACTTTTGAATTCAAGTTACCCTGTCTGAGAATTCTGCCCTCCCTCTGAGTCAAATCGGAGGGGCGCCAGGGAGCATCCAAATGGTGAACTGCGATAAGTCTTTCCTGAACATTGGCGCCGGTGCCAAGTTTACCCGTTGAGCCCACCAAAACCTTGATTTTGCCTGCGTTGAAATCCCGCTCCAGGCGGCTTCTTTTTGCCTGAGTATCGGCAGTGTGAGCAAAGGCGATTTCTCCCGTCGGAATGCCACGCTCCACAAGCTCACGCTTTAATTCATCGTAAATATTAAAACCTCTTTTAGGGGTTGAAATATCACAGAATACAATCTGGGTACAGTCCGGGTTAAGAGCATAGATCTTAAATACATTGTCAGCACACTTTGAGCACTTGGTGATATATGCATCGGTGCAATTATCGGTTACCAGTCTCGGATCGAGAGCACACTTTCTGCCATCTACGGTAATTTTGAGTAGATTGTCTTCCTTAAGATCCACCTCACGCTTACGAATCGCATCGGTTCTGGCCGCCAGGCTCTCTATATATAGTTTCTGAGTGCCCGAACGAGGTACACTTGTATTAAATACCTCATAGTCAGGAATGCCGAGTTCATTGCCGTCTGCCTGATAAAAGTCGCAGACACCGCTGAACAGACTCATAAGCTCCGGTATGTTATAGAATCGTTTAAAGCGGCTTGTAAAACGGTAATTTACCGAGTCTACATCTATTTCAAAGCTATATTCTCTGGTAGCGAAGGTGTTAACCCACGCATTAAAAGAATCGATTTTGCAGTTTTCCAACTCCTCTGACTGCAGGTAGGTTTGCAGCGTATATACATCCGCCATTGAATTGGTGATAGGTGTTCCGGTGGCAAAAATAACATGGCCCTCTGCCTCCTGCACCGCTCTGACTTTTTCAAGGCAGGAATCGGCTTTATGAGAGCCGGTGCTGTGAACACCTACAATATTCCCCACATACCTGTCCATACTTATATTTTTATAATTATGGGCTTCATCGATAACCAGTACATCGATGCCCAAATCATCAAAACAGTCCGTATTTTTAAAGGTTACATCATCTCGTAACTTATCAAGTTCTTTCTTAAGCTTCTTTACATAGCTTTCAAGACCCTTTTTAGTGTTGTAAGTTTTAGCGTTATTGCGGGCTTCCACTGCTTTGTCGTATTCTCTTCTTTTATGCTTATAACGGTATTTATAAGAAACACCGAGCATATCAAAGGAGCTGTATGCCATTACAATTATCTGATACTTATCGCTCTTAATATCCTCGAGGACTTCATCGCGCACAGCAGGTTTAAAATCCTTTTTAGGATCTATGGCCAATATCTTATAGGGACAATCGGGGTAGTAATATTTAATGGCACTTGAAACTGCCGAAAAAGTGGTATTGGGTACTACAAACATTGCCTTATGGGTCAATTCCATGCGCAAAAGTTCATAAATTCCGCATATGTACTCGAGCGTCTTGCCACTGCCAACTTCATGAGCAAGCAAGGTATTCTTGTTAAGAATAATTCTCGCGATTGCATTTTTCTGGTGCTCGTAGGGAACTACTTCGGGATTTAATCCCTTAAGCTCTAAAAATGAGCCATCATACTTTGTAATGGGATAGCCGAAGTGATTTAAATACTCTTCCTGAAGGTCTCTCTCAATCTGACTGTCAGAGTGGATAAAATCCTGCCAAGCCTCTCTTATAAGCATTTCTTTCGCCTGCGCCTGCATTGTTAAATCACGATTTAACACCGATGTGTATCCACTATAATCATCCTTTGGAACCTGGTCATATACCTGCACCGGATGGCAGTTCAAAATGTCGTTAATGATACTGATTGCGGGCTTTCTCGGTATACCATAGCTCATGTTATTTTTTACGTAGTTAGGATCAAAAGAACAGGTAATCTGCCACTTGCCGATGAGTTCCTGAAAATTAACCTGAGGTGGACACAAAAAATCCAAAAGCTGCTTCATAAATGCCACAATGTACTTAGCAGGAATCCAGCTGGCACCCAGAGAAATATGAATATCATCACCATCAATATTGGGAATATTGGCCGAAAGAAGTTTTTTTGAGGCTTCAAAAACACCGGCTTTACCATGCAAATCATAGTAATTGATAAGTTTAAGCTTTTTTATGATATTTCCGGAGATAAGCTGTTCTCTTGAAACATAGCTTTCATACATATCACCGCTGTTATAGAACAAGACCGGATCGGGGAAAATGCACTTTCCCGAAAGAGTATCTACAAGCTCATATCGGGTAAGGCCTGAAATCATCGACATATAGAAAAGATCAACCTTGCCCTGTTCACGCATGGAATATACGTAGGCTACATCAGGGTCCACGAGAGTGGGGGGAATATTACTGTTTTCATTTTCATTAACAGAGAAGTCGTCAATTGATTCAATTTCTGAATAATAGTTAGCAGCCTTATTGTTTTCCATAATATATATCTCCTTATGCAATTAATCTGGTTAATCTGACCTAAAAGTATCCATACACCGGTTTGCAAAAGAGACTATAAATTACTTATGCAATTCGGTGCATATGTTTATAAAGAGCTATTAAATATAGCGATATGTTGATCAGGGTCCCCTTGCAGGGCAAATATGAAATCACTTCCAAGGCTTCCATATACCATTGAGGGATACCTCGCTCAAACATTAAAGTTTTTGTGCAGGAAACCCAACTGGCAAAGCGGGAATCTGCTGTTTGTGAGACCTTCTTAAATACGCCTTTACGCACCTTGACCATCACATCATATGCAACATTGTTGTTTATACCCGACTGAACCAAGTAGTCATATATGTTGTCTCTGCAGTACGGTATCTGCGATCCATACATTTCCCCGGCCATAATCTTGTAATACACAGAAGGGTCGAAAGTGTTGTACGTTAACCCAACAGCCTCTATAAAGTGCTCAAAACAGCTGGGCTTAATCAGTTCAAAAATGTCTCTGATATCCTTCTTTGATAATCTTTCCGACGAAAATTCCGCTATATACGGAATTGCAAACTCCCAAAAGTTTTCGTCACTTACTATGGAATTCTCATCGATATCATTGTCGGAAAAAGAATGTATCTCAGGCAAAATAAACTTACCTGCATCATCAGCAAGCTTAGATGTGAGAACAAATGCAGAAAGATCAATCCACGCATCGGCCTCGCCATCGACTTTTGCGTAATAGTCATAGAGGTCTTTTTTCATACTCTCTCTTGCCCCACTGCTCGTGTAAAAGGCAAGATAAGGCTCTCTGTCACACTTAGCTCCATATAAAATAAACGGGTTAAGATTGAATTTTATCGGATTAATTTTCGTTATTCCAAGAAGATATGCGACCAGGGAATTTTGAAGTCCTGATATCACAAGCATAGGACTTCCGCTTTTGCTCAATTTCTCGACAATTTCACTCATGCTTTCGTAATCTTCGGCAAATGAATTACGGGATATTATTCGAAGTTCATCCTCTAATATTCTCTGCGCTGCATACTGCATTTCCAAAGAAACCTTTTCAGAGAGGTTTCTTTGGCACATATTGGTTATTCGGTCTATTGAATCAATCATTGGGGGTGTCATGGTGCCAATCGAATTGATATCATTAGTTAAACATCTCGTCATAAAATTCTCCTCCAGGTCCGTCTACCGGATAAAATACATCATCAAAATCATCATCAAAGAAATCCTCGTATAAGCAATATTTTGGATCAGGTTCCGGGAAATGATTCTCAATGAAATGGGCCAAAGCCTTGTCCTCCGCATATTTGCTTGGTTTGTAAATCTCACGCGGGTTGAACCTAAGACCCTTAATATTCGCATATTCCTCGATAAACTCCAGTTCCGCTATTGCAGGAATAGCATTATCAGGGCGGTAAGCCTGCTCAATAACACCTTTGGGATTTATTTCTATATCAATAAGAGAACTGTTGCTGTTTCTTTTTCTAACAAAAACAATATTGCCCTTCTTTCTGGCGACGGTGGTCCAGAAGTGACCGATACAGTTATTCATTTCTTTTCCCTCTAAGAAGATTTCTCTGATGCTTTCGGGTGTCGAGGCTGAAAAATCATCATTGCTGTAGTGAAGTTCTTTACTAACCTTTAGTTCATCAAGACATTTTTGAAATTCAAGCGCCGCATCTATGTCCTCAATAACATACTCCAAATTGTCGATAGCAAATGTCACATAATGGCGGTTAGGGATTTTCTTCTCGTATTGATACCCCAGCGCTTCTTTTATCAAATCCGCATCCACAACTCCTGCAAGCTTACTTTCTATCGTATTTTGCAAACGCAAGAAACGCTCATAGTCGCGTATATATCGTATTTCTTTGACATAACAAAGTTCTCTGTAAATAGATTTATTGAATCGTGGGCCGTTAGGTGTCAGGGTGCGCCAAAGGTACATGAACTGACATCTTGACGGATATGTATGGTACTTATCTTTACTGCCGGCGATAAGCGCTGAATACGCATCGTAAACCCTTTTGCAACGGGCAATCTTTCTTTCTGTAAATAACTGGTCCACCAATTCTTTTTGGTCGAGAATTCTCAATAATTTTAGCGGAAGGCCTATTATTTCAGCCGGATTGCTGCCCATAAGATTAGCATTACTAATTTCCGCCAGGTTAAAAGCGATATTTCTAAGGCCGCTTTTAATCAGTATTTCTAAGGGTCCGGTTTTCATAAACAAGAAATAGATTTCAAGCATGACCCTGGAAACATCACGGCTATCAAGCGAAACAGCTTTTAAAGCAGGAATGTGCTTTTGAAGCTTGTCCGCAAACTCATTGAATATTTCGCGGTCAGTAGACACCTGATAAGGGTTTCTTAAGATTGTCAAATAGTCTTCTTCAATTTCCGAAGGAAACTTCTTATTCTCAGCGATTACATATCGTTTAACTCCAACAGAGGAATCCTCATGTCTGCCCCAAAGGTAGACATTGACATAAGGTTCTCCGGAATCGGTCCATCTAAAGAACGGATATATGCTGCAAGGATAGTTGACAGTGTCGAACTCAAAGCATTCGAACATTATGTTGTATGTGTCCTCACTTTCATCGCGATAATGGTTTTCATCCTCCTCAGTAAGCACAGAAGCACCACAACCGTTGATCATTATTAAGGCTTTGTAGTTGGTATCTAATGCTTCTAACATGCGTCTTTCCTCTCTGATTTATGCGTTAGGTTTCTTCAATACAACGGGTCTTCAAAATCATCCATACAGGATTCAAGATATGAATTCTTATCCTCGTCGATGTATTCCTGCTGATTTTGCCAAACGAGTCGGCCTATAATGCCCAAGACAATCTCGTCTGCAGATAAAAAAGCAAATATAAACACAAGGGTCCAAACAAACTTAAATAAATCTGATTCCAACCAAAACAGGCTGTCAGCCAGTCTCCAGCCATACAGAATATTCATAGGGCTGAAGGCTATTGCTATGAAAATAAACAACCATGTGTTTTCATAGCCTTTGGTAAATCTGAGTTTACCAACCAGTAAAAAGATGAATATTGAAAGAAATATGATAATTATCCATACCATCAAAACAGTTCTCCTATAGTACAAACAACGTCAAAAAGAAGCATAATCGGTAAAATACTCTGTATACAGACAACAACCACACCGGTACAAACACTGGCAAACGTATTGGATGAAACATGGCGTGAATTGCCAAAAAGCTTATTAATCGAAGGACCGGCGAACAAAGACTTGACTACTTTAGCTGAATCTCTTGCCAGGGAGCTTTTTCCAACCAAAAGACTGAGTACATGTTCGCCGTCAAAACCCCTGACACAGAGCAGATTTATAAGTGCCAATATTGCATTTTCTACTGCTGCCATAAAAAATATTCCTGAAAATGAGCTCTGCACACCGGATGAAAACATAGGATGATAAGCAATCAAAAGGCAAACACCGGATATTAATAAGTTCATTTCAATGCCTGCCAGGTTAATCTGGATTTTTGCCAATCGACTTTTTATTCTTGAATCATCAAGTATGACATAAGCCCCCGGAAAAAAATTGAACATTAATCCCATTTCCAGGAATCGTCCGTTTTTGCAGCTTATACAGGCTATTGCATGCGCAAATTCATGAGCCAACAGACCTATTACTATGGAAAGAATGAGTCCCACCGCTTCATATTCGGCAGAAATATAATTTTCACAGATAAGACAACTGTGTATGCCCATAATAAACGCCGGAAGAAATGTTATCATAAGTAAGAAATTAAGTATCTTAGGTATGATTGATTTTGTGGCCCTGAGTCTTTTAGGTACAAAAAGTGTAAGCATGAAGGTAAGACCAACACGATTCCCATGTTTCTTTTTCCTTATCATTAACATATCGTCAAACAGCTCGTACAGTTCTCTGCACTGCTTGCTTGTAAATCCGGGAATTGAAAAGGGATCGCGCTTTCCGTTCAGGCTCATAAGATATCCGGCCTGAATTTCGGTCAGCTCAATCTCTTCGCCTATAATGCAATTACGGGCTGTTATTCCACCATCTTTGCCCCTGCGGATAACAACATAATTAGCCATTCTAGGGTATTTATTCTTTTTTGCAGTCTTCATACGGTTGTCCCCCCCTATCTTGAATCTATTACCATCATTGACATCTCTTCAAAAGCCTCATCATCATAGGAAACCGAAATCAAAGAATAGGCTTCGTCGGTCAGTTTCTCTGAGATAGTTGAAAAGACATCGCTGGCATCAGTCAGCGAAATATCGCCGCTAATTACCACAACCACCGAATCACAGCTGTATCGCGGTACATCCTCGTACCAATCGGATTTAATAAAGTGATCGGCAAGGTCCTTACCTTTTTGTTTACCATACGCTTTTCCGAACCATGCTCTGTTTCTTTTGCCTTTTAGGCACGAATTCAAGTTACCAAGATCGAATCCTATGAGCGTTTCAGGGTGAACGGCTCCGTTAATCATGTTGGTAATAAGGGCTATGTATTTATGAATTCTGGGACTTTTCGGAAAATAAAAGGCTTTTGTTAATGTTTCAAATTTGTAAATATCTTTTGTGGAAATGTTCTCGCCAATACAAATTCCGATAGCCAGGGCTCCGCTTTTAGCAATTATTCGTTCAACTACATTAAGAGTGCGGCCGGTAAGTTCCTGTGCCTCGATTACCACATAGAGCAAATCGCTGTCCAGTTTACCGATTGTTGCCTCACTAATACCGCGTATGGAATTTTTATATGCAACAGTTTCCATATCGAAATTGCTGAGTTTCTTCATTTCATCAAGAGTTTCTACTGCGTACTTATTGCCGAAGGAAATTGCGGAAATCTTAAGGGTTTTCTTGTTTGTTAAGGCATTTGTTGTGTTAGACATTGAGGGGAACCTCCTATGTTCAGGTTATCTTGATCGTAAGCGATTAATAACATAGTGCCTACCAAATAAATAGAGGATGGTTTATAATCC
>JAKSRT010000020.1 GCA_024403485.1 Lachnospiraceae bacterium | reverse complement strand
AGGAAGAAGACGTATTATCATACGCATTATTCCCTCAGGTTGCTACTGAATTCTTTAAGTATCGTGAAGCTCAGCAGACAAAGATTGATGCTACAATCGCTGATACAAAGAACGGTGCTTATCCTGTATAATTTATAGGTACTGGCTTTTTAAACTCCCGAAGAATATTCTTCGGGAGTTTTTTTAGTAAAGTGAGTTGATCTATATGTTACTTAAAAATTTTAGACACTCCGAAGTTTGTAAGTGATTCTGAAGGATATAGGTAATGTAATGTAATGAGAGAAGAAAAACTACTGTTATTACCTATAAAAGGAACCTAGCTTGTTTCAAGTAAGCGAATTTAGGCAATTAGAGAAGGAAAAGTGCATTTGTTACCTAAAAAAAGTTAGCGGCTTGTTTTTGGAGAGAGATTTTTGGTAATAGAAGTCTGAAATCTGCATTTGTTGCCTAAAAACAGTACGCGGTTTGCTTTTGGTGAGCAAATTTAGGTAATGAGAGAAGAAAAATTGCATTTGTTACCTAAAATGAAGCCGGAGAGTTATAAATCAAAGGCTGCGCAACGGATTATCGGTTAATGATAAAAGGAAATACCGTTTGGAACAATGCCTTGAATTATTTAACAAAATAGTGTCTGCCCAGCCATTTGGACAAGCCGTCCAAACCGGGGAAGAAGATACGCTCCGAGATGTTTTGCTGATCAAGCATATCACGGATACGCCATCTTAAATCTTTGCTGATTATATACTTGATAGTGTTGCTTGTATTCATATCGAGATAATCCTCGAGGTTGTCGATACCGTTAGGGACAATTGAGAAGAAAGAATACTGGTTAACGATACGGGGATCGATTGAAGGGGGCTCGATAACAACCATGGACTTGTTTGACATATCATTATCGTACTGCTCAAGGCTTGAAACCACATCGTTAAGCATATTTACACTGAACACGGAAGTTTTATTGCTGTTGAGTTCTTTGCGGTATTTCTCGGGCAGGAGAGCATGGATCTCTTTCATATCAATTCTCCATACCATGCAGTCATGGGCATCCATTTTATCGAGGTTATTTTCACTTGTGGCAAAATGTAAAGCTACCAATGGAGACTGGGACCAGTCTAAAAGTCTTGTGGGAAGCCCATAATGCTGTCCCATGAACATCTGTCTCCATACACTGTTTTCAATTGTAGGATCTTCAAGAGCTCCGTATTTAGTGAAGTTATGAAGAATACAAGGCTCAAGTTCCTTTTTATGTTCCTTACAGGTTCTGTCCAGGCTGGTAGACAGGTTAAATTTTGTATTTATCATTCCGCGATATAAGTAAAGGCTTCTGTTTCGGTCAAGATCAGGGCGATATTCCTGTTGGGTAAACAGCGGAAGCAGCTCTTCGACGGTATTTATATAAACAACTTTAATCATAGTTTTTTCCTCGAATGATTATAATAATATATCTATAGTTTAACATATTTTTATAAGAGAAATAAATAAGCAGAGCACTTATGCACTTTAGAAAATAAATCCTAATGTTATATGAGTTATTATTTTTTTGCCGGTAAATTTTCCTTGGATAAAGCGGATAAACAATAAAAATACCCACCCTGCAAAAAGCCGGGTGGGTAAAATGTTGTTAGTGATAAATTACTTAACAGTAACTTTGGTAAGGTGAGGGTTAGCACCTTCGTACCAGTAAAGGAAACCTTCAACGTCTACAACAGCACCAACTTCAAGGTTACCAACTAAATCATAGAATTCAGCATCAGAACCGTTTAAGTAGTACTCTAAGCAGAAGTACATTTCTGTTCCGTCCTTTTCAAGGTTAACGTAGATGTCATCACCGGGCTCGTTGTTCTTGTAAGAAACAGCGGTAACAGTCATATCTGAGAAAGATACTAACTGGTTCTGGTAGTTAACAAGATCATCGGAACCGATTAAGCTTGTAGCATCAAATGCTTCAGCAACATATGAACCTTCAAGAATTTCGAAAGTAGCATCAACGATTTCTACTTCGCCTGACCATTCAGACTTGAAACCTGTAACCTTAATCTTGGTACCGGGAACAAGCTTTTCAGCATCTTCTTCAGAACAAGCCATGTTGTACATGAAGTAAGCACCGTCTTCGTCAGCTGCATAAACAGTAATCTGATTGTCCCACCATGACTGATGAGCCTGAACATAACATTCAACAACTACTTCACTGTCAAGATCAGCTGCAACATAGTCAGCGTATGTCATAACAGCAGCTTCGTCAGTAACTTCGGGTTCAACAACTTCTTCTACGGAAGTTTCTTCAACAGAAGCTTCTTCAACAGAAGTTTCTACAGATGCTTCAACAGAAGCTTCTGTGCTTTCTGATACAGCTGTTTCGGTCTTGCCGCAAGCAGTAAGAGAAAGAACAAGTACAAGTGATAATGCAAGTGCTAATACTTTTTTCATAATTTTTTCCTCCACAAATAAATATGAATAAGTGAATAATTGATAATTATCTATCAATCGATTTTATTATACGATTGCGATGCCATAAATCAATACTCATATGCTACATATTTAACAAAAAAAGAAGAAAAAATTGTTTATTTTGACTATAAAAACATGAAAAATAAGTATAGAAAACAAATTTTGAAGTGTTATGAATATTGCTTCTATATTTTCAAACTGCTAAGAATATTGTTTCTGTATTATTTACGTTTTTATTTCCCGTTACGAACTTTTTTGATAAAACCATACAAATAGCAGGCTCCAATCAAAATCCAGGCTCCTATGAGGCAGGAAAGCAGAGTAACCGAAGTAGAGGGCAAAGGACCTAAATCTTTTGAACCGGTATTTCCGGCAGTAATCTGATCAAGGTGATACAAGCTTGTAGTATCGTTGAAAAGCTTCTCTATATATTCATCATCAACGGTTTGTTTACGCCTTACAGACTTTGTGACACTTTCAATCAACTGTCCGGAAGCATCTCTTAAGGAGGCGGAACCATTGAAGACAGGGGTAACAAAAGTATTTTCGGTGTTTTCCATTAAAAGCTTTGAGGCCTGAATCTTTGTTGCATAGTAGGTGTCATCGTCCTGACCTTCTTTGCTGAGGTAATCTTTATAGAAATCGGAATTAAGGGCCTTTTGTGTTACAGGCAGATAACCTTCGGTCATGGAGTAAGATGTTTGTACTTCATTGGTAAGCATATACTGGGTGAAAATCCAGGAAGCAAGTACCTCTCCGGAATCCTCCTTATTGAATATACAAATGGAAGGTCCCTGAGAAATCATTTTAGGGTTACTTACATCAAACTGCGGAATAGGGCGAATAATTGTTTCAAAATTTACAACTTTGTCGGCACTGATATCGAGATTGGGCGCTTTCGAACCCATCCATGTAGCTCCGGCAGTAGAGTCGATTGCAAAAAGACACTGACCGGCATTTAAAAAGTTACCGGGGTAACTTGAAATCTTAAAGGTGGAAAAGGCTCCGGATTTACCATGAGCGGATATTTCCATAAGCAGGTCTTGTGTGGTGTCATTGAACAAAAGAATATTGCCGCTTGGATCGGAATATCCCGCATCAAGCTGCTTAAGCATGGAAATCATCATATTGTCGGTAGACTTGTAAATAAACGGAATCATGATTTTTTGTCCGTTTACTTTAAAGTTTCCCGAACCGTCTTTTTCCATGGCAGCTTCCGAAACTTCCCAAACAAAATCCCAGGTAACCACATCGGGAATTTCGTATCCCATTTTCTCCACATAAGTTTTGTTGATATATAAAGCTTCGGTTGAACGCATATAAGGCACAGCAAAATAGTTGTCGGCAATTTTACATTCACTTAAAAATTCCGGAACAATTTCTTCTTTAGTGGGAGCGTCGAATTTGATTTCACTGCCGCCCAAACCATAGGATGAATCTGTAAGAAGGTCATCTAAGGGAACCACAACGTTGCTGCCTGTCATATATGTGGCAATATGATCGGGATAGGTAATGCAGACGTTAGGTGTGGTCTGAGTGGAAATATTGGTGATTACATCGTTATATATTTTGCCGTAATCGGTATAAAGCTTCATATTAACTTTTATGTTAGGATATATTGCTTCAAAATCCGAAATGGCTTTCTGATAAATAGCCGCCTGTGTTTTGTTCGTATCATTCTTGGCCCAGAAGGTTATTTCGTAGTGCTTTGATTCATCAAAGTTTTCGGGTACTTCAAAGGCTACGGTTTCTTTGGAACCATGGCATGCGGTTAACATAAAGCAGGATGCTGCCAACGCTGCTGTCATGAACAATCGTCTGATGGTTTTGGTGATGGTGCCAAAAGAATCATGTCTGTTTCTTTCTGAATTCATTATCCCTTTGTACCTCCTCTTGAAACACCTGCCATAATTTTCTTGTGGAAAATAAGGAAGATAATAATAAGCGGAACCGAAATAACAACAACAGCCGCCATCATGGCAGGAATATTTTCACGTCCAAAACCGTTTTCCCTGATTTCCTGTATTCCGTTTGAAACAAGGAAATAATCGGGGTTGTCGGTTACAAGACGGGGCCATACGTAGCTGTTCCAGCATTCAATAACCTTTAAGATAAGTATGGTTATGACGGTGGGCTTGCAGATAGGAAGCATAACCTTAAACAGGTATTTTAAATCTGAAGTTCCGTCTACCTTGGCTGCTTTATAAAGAGAATCCGGAATCTGCTCAAAGTTTTCTTTTAATAAATAAATGTAGAAAACAGAGGTTACCGAAGGAAGAATAAGGCCGGCGAAGGTATTTCGCATATCCCAGTTTGTGATGGTTACATAGTTGGTAATAACTACCAGCTCGTTGGGAATCATCATAAGTGACAGGAAAATTGCGAAGGTAATGTTCTTTCCTTTGAAATCAAGGCGGGCAAAAGCAAATGCCGCAAGTATGGTAACAATAAGCATTACCGCGGTGGTAAGTACCGTGAAAATAATGGTATTTAAAAAGTATCTGCTTAAATTTACACTGATAAACGCATCAACGTAGTTTTTGATTGTGGGAGCCAGTGTATAAAATTTCGGAACATATTCGGAGTTATAGGAACTGTAGCTTTTTATGGATGTAAGTATCATCCAGTAAAAAGGAAACAGAACAATGACTGCCCATATAATTAAGAAAACATAGGTGACGGTTGATTTAACTTTTGCACGCACCCTGGCTTGTTTTTCTATTTTATCGTAATCCATGGAGTCTTAAGAATCCTTTCGTTTTATGATTGTATTTGAAATCGTCAAAAGAACGTGACTAATACTGCACATTCTTTTTGCTTACCATCAGATTGATAACCGTAATGGTAAATACAATTGCAAAAAGAATAAGTGAAGCTGCGGAGGCATATGAGGGATACCCGCCGGAGTTTCCGTATAGCATGTCATACACATAACCGACGATGGTATTCATTCCGGCAGCATTTAAGTTGGTGCCGAAAATAGCAACTTCATCGGAATAAGCTTTAAACGCACCTATAAATCCGGTGATTACAAGATAGAAAATCATAGGAGAGATCATAGGGAGCGTAATCTTATAGAAGGTTCGAAACTTTGAGGTTCCGTCAACTTTTGCGGCATTGTAATAATCCTGTCTTACACCTGCCAGCGCACTTGTAAGAATAAGAATTTTAAAGGGCATAACAATCCAGATTGTGTAAAAGCATATAACAAACATTTTTGCCCAGTAAGGACCTTCGATAAAGTCGATGGAATCGTGGCCGAACATATTTATAAGAGCGTTTATAAGTCCGTCCGAATATGCGGTTTTCTTAAATAAAATCATAAATACAAGACCGACTGCCAAAGTGTTTGTTACATAAGGCAAAAAGTAAACGGTTTGTAAGAAATCCTTAAGGGGCTTAATGGAATTAAGACCCAGGGAAATAAGAAGTGCGATTCCTGTTGAAAGGGGAACCGTAATAATAACAATAATAAATGTGTTCTTTACAGCCTGCATAAAGTAGGGATCGTGAAGAACATAGGAAAAATTATAAAGACCTGTTCCCGAAAAACTCTGTGATGCAAAATTGTAGCCTTCTTCAAAAGAATAAACAACCACATCCACTAACGGATAAACCATAAACAGGCCCAGGAATAAAATAGCGGGAAGGAGATAGAGCCAACCCTTGTACTTGTTGTAATTCATTTAAAATTCCAGCCTTTCTTCGGTTTCTTTACTGAATAAGTGAATTTTGTAAGGTTTAATATTGAAAGATACAATACCGTTAACAGGATTAATGGTTGTATCAGACGGAATAATCGATCTTACGCTAATACCGTCCAAGTTATCGTTAAGTGAAATAACCGAAGTATCGCGGCCCATAACTTCAACCTGCTTTAAGGTGCACTTTAAGGCACCATTGTCGGAAACCACGAAGCCCTCAGGTCTGATGGCTGCCCAAACCTGCTGATTTTCAAGATTAACATCAAGAATGGCATCGTCACCGATATATAGCTTTCCGTCTTTTATTTCACCGTTAAAAACATTGATTGCGGGGGTTCCCAGGAACTTGGCAACAAAGAGATTAACGGGCTTGTCGTAAACATCCTGAGGCTTGCCCATCTGCTGGAAAATACCGTCTTTCATAACAACAATCATATCCGAAATACTCATGGCTTCTTCCTGATCGTGGGTTACAAAGATAGTAGTGATGCCGGTTTCAATCTGAATTCGGCGGATTTCTTCTCTTGTCTGTAAACGAAGTCTTGCATCCAGATTGGACAAAGGCTCGTCCAGCAAAAGAACACGGGGCATCTTAACCAGTGCGCGGGCAATTGCAACACGCTGCTGCTGACCACCGGAGAGTTCGCCGGGTTTTCTGTCCATATAGGCATCAATCTGAACCAGCTTGGCTGCCTCAAGAGCTTTTTCTTCCATAACTTCCTTGGAAAGCTTGTCCTTTCCCTTTAAATTCTGAAGGGGGAACAGGATGTTCTGTCTTACCGTTAAATGGGGATAAAGGGCATAATTTTGAAAAACAAGGCCTACGCCTCTGTTTTCGGGAGGAAGACCGGTAACATCATCATCACCGAAGAAAACCTTTCCGCTGGTAGGCTTCTCAAGACCACTGATCATATTAAGTGTGGTTGATTTTCCGCATCCGGAAGGTCCCAAAAGACCGATAAGCTTTCCGTCAGGAATTTCAAAGGTGAAATCATTAACGGCAATAACGTCTTCCTTTATTTTCTTATTTCTGTTTGGAAATCGTTTTGTTAAATGTTCAAGAGTAACTTTCATGTTAACCTCCATCTATGATAAAAGTGCTTTTTAACCAAAAATTATTATAAAAGAATGAATTGGAAATTAAAAGTAACGATTTGCACCAAATAAAATTATTGTATATAATAACAAGTGTTTTTAATATATAAAAATTGGGAGATTACATTATGGCAAGAAAGGAATCAATTTCAAAAGAGGATTTACTGAATGCTGCATTCAAAATGACCAAAGAACAGGGAATAGAAGAGGTTACGGCCAGAAAGCTGGCTTCTTTTGCCGGATGTTCCACACAGCCTATTTTCCGTAATTTTGAAAATATGGAAGACTGTATAAATCAGGTGTTTGAAAGGGCATTGGCGTTCTTTGACAACTACTACGAAAATTATTACAAGGGAAGCCATGTTCCGTTTGTGAATCTGGGCCTTTCATACATAGCTTTTGCGCAGGAAGAAAGTAATCTGTTTTCTTTTCTTTTTACTAAGAATGTTAATGCCGATTACAACCTTTACACAAAGCTTAACGGCAGAACCGGAGCGGTAAAGACGGAAATGAGCCTTGCAAAAAGCGAAGGTGTGGCGTCTCCCGAAGCAATATTTATGAAAATGTGGATGCTTATTCACGGGGCTGCATGTATGTCACTTACGGGTGACTACGATCTGTCCATGGCTGAAACAAGGATTCAGCTTGAAGAGGCTTACAAAGCCTTCGTAAAGAGGTAATAGATAATGGAAAGAGATGTTTTATCTATAATAAATGAAAAATATGCAAGACTCAGTAAAGGTCATAAGCTGGTGGCTTCTTTTGTCATAGACAGATACGACCAGGCGGTGTTTATGACGGCTGCAAAACTTGGCGAAGCAGTCGGGGTCAGTGAATCTACCGTAGTAAGATTTGCCATGGCTCTTGGATATGACGGCTTCCCGGAGTTTATGAAGGACCTTGAGGAATGGTACAAATCAAAGATTAATACCGTTCAGAAAATCGGTGCAAAATACGGAAGAGCCAGTCAGTCCGAACTTTTAACATCTGTTATGACTTCGGATATTGAAAAGATTGAAGATACCATGTCAAATATGGATGTGACTTCCTTTGAACTGGCGGTGGATCTTATATTAAGAGCAAGAAAAGTCTATGTTATCGGTCTTCGTTCCTGCGAACCTCTGGCCAGATTTTTGCATTTCTATCTTGGAATGATAAGGCCTGATGTGGTTCTTATCAGTTCTACAAGCGTAAGCGAAATGTTTGAACAGATGATCAGAATAGATGAGAGAGACTGTATAATAGGTATTTCATTCCCGAGATATTCCATGCGTACTTTAAAAGCCATGGAATTCGCCAATGACAGAAATGCCAAGGTTATTACCATAACCGATTCGGTTCATTCACCTATGAACCTTTATTCATCCTGTAATCTGCTGGCCCGCTCCGACATGGTCTCCATTGTTGACTCCCTTGTGGCTCCGCTTAGCGTAATTAATGCTCTTGTTGTGGCTCTTTGCTTAAAACGCCCCGATGAGGTAAGAAAGAACCTTGATGATTTGGCTGAAACCTGGAATAACTATCAGGTATATCTTAACGATGAAATCAATTTCATCGACAATGAGCCTATTCTTAATTATTCGCTCCGCAAAGAGGATGATATTTAAACGATAGTTTTTTGAAATTTCATGATTTGGCGGGGAATGCTTTTAGATAATCAGGCAAAAGAAACGGACAAATAATATGCGTGTTTGTGTAATCGGCGGCGGTGCTGCCGGGATGATGGCTGCCTACAGGGCAGCAAGCCTTGGCAACAGCGTTGTTATATATGAAAAAAACGAAAAGCTTGGCAAAAAGATTTATATAACCGGGAAGGGTCGCTGTAATGTAACCAATGCTTCCGATATGGAAACTATTTTTGCCAATGTTAACAAGAATCCCAAGTTTTTATACAGTGCCCTATATTCATTTGATAATGAGGCGGTTATGAAGCTTCTTAAGGATGCGGGACTTAAACTTAAAACAGAGCGGGGAAACAGAGTATTCCCTGAGTCGGATCACTCTTCGGATGTAATAAAGACGCTTGAAGGTTTGGTCAGAAAAGCCGGAGCCTCTGTTGTCTTCAATACAACCGTGGAACACCTTCTTTTTGAAGATTATGAATCTGAAGACTATAAAGGTGATAAAAAGTGCACAGGTGTTGCACTTACTAACGGTAAAAGAGAATTTTTTGATAAAGTAATTTTGGCAACAGGGGGACTTAGCTACCCTACAACCGGTTCCACCGGCGACGGTTATCGAATGGGCGAAGAACTAGGGCATAGTATTGTTAAACCCGAACCTTCACTGATTCCGCTTGTATCCAAAGAAGAATGGGTCAAATCTTTACAGGGGCTGTCCCTTAAAAACGTTAAACTTACCATGACCGTCGGCAAAAAAACTGTTTATTCGGAACTTGGAGAAATGCTTTTTACTCATTTTGGAATATCGGGTCCCCTTGTTCTTTCCGCAAGCTCTTATTATGTAGCCAACAAAGATAAGGGCAAAGAGATAAATGTCAGTATTGATTTAAAGCCTGCGCTTTCTTTTGACGAACTTGACAAAAGAGTATTAAGAGATTTCGAAGAGAATATCAACAGAAACTTTAACAATGCGCTGGATAATTTATTACCTAAGAAAATGATTCCTGTGATTATTGAAAAATCCGGAATCGACGAGCATATTAAGGTTAATGAAATATCAAGAGAACAAAGGCAGAACCTGGTCAGCATCCTGAAAAATCTGCCGGTGGAAATATCCGGAACCCGACCGATTGATGAGGCAATTATCACAAGAGGCGGCATAAATGTAAAAGAAATCAACCCTTCAACAATGGAATCAAAAATTGTTAAGGACTTGTATTTTGCGGGAGAGGTTATAGATATAGACGCCATGACCGGCGGATACAATCTGCAGCTGGCCTGGTCCACAGGACATTTGGCGGGGAATGTGGAATAACTGATTTTTGATCGAATGTTTTTATTTTGTGTTCGCTTTTACGGCCTGTTTATTTTAGAAAAATCAGAATTTGAATAAGAAATGAGGATGATTTATGAGTTATCAGATAGCAATTGACGGACCGGCCGGAGCCGGAAAGAGCACCATAGCAAAAATGGTCTCAAAGCAGCTTAACTTTGTATATGTTGATACCGGAGCCATGTATCGGGCACTCGGATATTATTGCATGAAAGAAAATATTCCTGCCGACAACGAGGAAGAGGTTGTAAAGCTTTGCATGGGAGCGGATGTTTCCATCAGATATATTGACGGTGAACAGGTTGTGGTTCTTAACGGCGAAAATGTTAACGGAGTAATAAGAACTCCTGAAGTTGGCAATATGGCTTCGGCAGTTTCGGTATATAAAGATGTACGAGCTAAAATGGTTGATATTCAGCAGAAGCTTGCCGTTACCGAAAATGTGGTTATGGACGGACGCGACATTGCAAGCGTTGTTTTACCAAATGCAAATCTTAAAATATATCTTGATGCTGCAGTAGAGGTTCGTGCCAAGAGACGTTTTGATGAACTGTCCGCAAAAGGAGAATGCCCTTCATATGAGACAATTCTTGAAGAGGTTAAGGACAGAGACTATCGTGATATGCACCGTGACAATTCGCCGCTTGTAAGAGTCCCGGAAGCGGTTCTTGTGGATAGTTCCTATATGACGATAGAAGAAGTCGCAGCGGCTATCTGCGCAGAATTTGATAAGGTAAAATAGGGCAAAAGAAACCGTTCTTTTGTATAAGCGATATGAGAGAAAATGTAGTTGTATGTGAGCATGCGGGATTTTGCTTCGGTGCCGCAAGGGCTGTTGAAAATCTTGATAATGCTCTAACGGAAAATAAACCCATTTATACTTATGGGCCGATTTTGAATAACGACAAGCTGGTGGAAGGCTATGCTGCCAAAGGTGTTAAAGTTGTGGAAGACCCTGCTGAATTTAAGAACCTTCCGAAGGGTAAAATCGTAATTCGTTCCCATGGTGTGTCAAAAGAGGTATATGAAGCTCTTCTGGCCACCGGTAATGACATTTTTGATGCCACCTGTCCTTTTGTAAAGCGTATTCACAAAATAGTTGAGGAAAGAAGCGCACTGGGTGAATTAATAGTTGTTATCGGAAATCCGGTTCACCCTGAAGTAGTGGGAATTGTGGGATGGAGTCATACCCCGGCTGTGGTACTTGAAAATGAAGAACAGGTGCTTGCTTTTAAGCCGGAAAAAGATAAAAAAATATGTATTGTAGCGCAAACAACCTTTAATCGCAATAAATTTCAAGAATTCCTTGAAATATTAACGAAAAATTGTTACAATACTGATGTTATGAATACAATTTGCGATGCTACGCGCGTTCGACAGAGTGAAGCTGAGGAATTGTCTAAGAAAGCAGATGTTATGCTTGTAATCGGCGATCCAAAAAGTTCCAACAGTAAGAAGCTCTACGAGATTTGTAGTACGGGTTGTGTGAATACATACTTTATACAGACTGTCGAAGATATTTGGGGAGTTACATTGTCGGGTGATGGTCTTATAGGTATAACAGCCGGGGCATCCACCCCGAGATATATTATTGAGGAGGTTCAAAATTATGTCAGACATGACTTTTGAACAGATGCTTGAAGCATCATTTAAGACTATTCATACGGGAGAGGTTGTTGAGGGTACTGTTATCGATGTTAAGCCTACTGAAGCCATTTTAAACGTTGGCTATAAGTCAGATGGTGTTCTTACAAAGAATGAATATACTAACGATCCCAGTGTGGACCTTACTGAAGCCATTAAAGTTGGCGACACAATGGAAGTTAAGGTTATTAAGGTTAATGACGGAGAAGGTCAGGTATTACTTACTTACAAGAGACTTGCTGCAGACCGTGGTTCCAAGAGACTTGAAGAAGCATTTGAAAAGCAGGAAATTCTTACCGCTAAGGTTTCTCAGGTTCTTGATGGCGGTGTTTGTGTAGTAGTTGAAGAAGTAAGAGTATTCATTCCCGCAAGCCTTGTATCCGATACTTTTGAAAAAGACCTTTCAAAGTATGCAGGTCAGGAAATCGAATTTGTAGTTACGGAATACAATCCTAAGAAGCGTCGCTTCATCGGTAACCGTAAGGTTATTCTTGTTGCCCGCAAGGAAGAAGCTCAGAAGAAGCTTCTTGCTACCATTAAGGAAGGCGATGTTGTTGAAGGTGTTATCAAGAACGTTACAGACTTCGGCGTATTCGTAGACTTAGGCGGTATGGACGGATTACTCCACATCTCAGAAATGAGCTGGGGACATGTTGAGAATCCTAAGAAGAACTACAAGGCAGGCGATAAGCTTACAGTTCTTATCAAGGAAATTAACGAAAATAAGATTGCATTATCTCTTAAATTCAATGATACAAACCCTTGGGTTAATGCAGAAGAAAAATATGCAGTTGGTACAGAAGTAACAGGTAAGGTTATGAGAATGACTGATTTCGGTGCTTTCGTAGAACTTGAAAGCGGTATTGATGCCCTTCTTCATGTATCACAGATTTCCAAGGATCATATTGAAAAGCCTTCAGATGTATTAAAGGTTGGTGACGAAGTTACTGCTAAGGTTGTAGACTTCAACATCGAAGAGAAGAGAGTAAGCATTTCCGTAAAGGCTATGTATGCTCCCGAACCTAAGGAAGAAAAGGCTGAAGACGATGATGCTGATGTAGCCAGTGTTGATATTGAGGCTGTAATTGCAGCAGAAGAAGCTACTGAAGAATAATCTGATTTCTGTATTCAGATAATTAATCGTTAAATAAGAAAGTATATAATTAATGGGTAGTCAGAAATGACTACCCATTATTTATTTATGAGGTGGCAAAAGAAATGGCTTACGATTACGAGTATTTTAAAAAAGAGGTATACAATTTAACCAAAATCGATCTTAATGCTTACAAAGAGAAGCAGATGAAGAGACGTATTGATACACTTATCAGCAAACATAAGGTAGTAGGGTATGATAACTACGTTAAAATGCTTAAAACCGATAAGGAAATGTTTGAAGAGTTTGTTAGTTACCTGACAATTAATGTATCCGAATTCTACAGAAATCCGGAGCAGTGGGAATTAATGGATAAGGATATAATTCCCGAACTTATTAAAAAATTTGGTAAGAACTTAAAAATCTGGAGTGCCGCATGCTCTACAGGTGATGAACCTTATTCACTTGTTATGGCCTTATCAAGACATATTCCTCTTAACCAGATTAAGATTTTCGCAACAGATATTGATAAGCAGATTCTTGAAAAAGCAAAGCTTGGATTATACAATGCAAAGTCAATTGAAAATGTTCCCGCAGATTTCAAGAAAAAATACTTTGAACAGGTTGGTGCGTCATACAGAATCAGTGATGAGATTAAATCCCGAGTTGAATTTAAACAGCACAATCTTTTAAAGGATGTTTATCCTAAGGATGTAAACATGATTGTTTGCCGCAACGTGCTTATTTATTTTACGGAAGAAGCCAAGGATGAGGTATTCAGAAAATATAACGATTCCTTAAAGAATGGTGGAATTCTCTTTATCGGAAGCACCGAACAGATTATTAACTACAAGGAAATCGGTTACGACAGAAAGAATTCTTTCTATTATGTTAAGCCTTAAGTCGGCTTATTAAAATAGTTTATAAAATAGATGCCGCCTTGTTACTGAATGTAACAGGGCGGCAGTTTTCTTAGTTGGAGCTAATTTTAACATTTGGATGAAACTATATGATTTAAAATGTGCTCGGCGTAGGAACTAAACAGTGCTCGATCTGTCTTTCGATCTTCCGTGAGCTCGAAATAAAGCACATTGTCCTTGTAATCGCGCTTAAAAAAGGGCGTGATAAGTGTATCCCATTCGGGCAAAAATCTTGCTTTTCTTTTGGTATAGCAATTTGAAGCTTTGCAGGGCTCACGCCTTGATTTGTCAACAAATTCTGCAACAGACTTATGAAGTGCCGTGTCTTCGTCGGGAAGATAGTAATATTCTTTATAATTTGCATAAAAATATTTGAGTTCCTCTTCGATTAACGGAACACGAATCATGGCCTGATTTGCCGCTCCGGCAAAATAGCAGTTTTCCGCAAGGGCCGAAACGGGAATGAGGAGAGTTGAAGGCGTATCAAAGGTCATTAACAATTCGCAACGTTCTACACCGTTAACATCGGTAAAGGAACTGGCGGATACCTTTGTAACTCTTAACTTGTTTTGGAATAGGTCCGTATATGCAAGAATCGGAAGAATTTCAAGCATACCTTTTACGTCATCAAAATTGTGAAGAAGAAGCAGGCGTTTGCTTTCTTCGTCTTTTTTCTCGACATATGAATGATATACTCCGATTAAATCTCCGCCGGAGTATAAGTCTTCTCTATTGATTTTTAAAAACTTTTCGATTGTTTTCTGTTTACAATTTTCCAATTTCAGGAATGCTTTGTATGGAGCGATTCTTCTGTAAATATCTATACCGGAAAAGTTATCGAAATTATATTCGAGATTATGCTCACTGCATTTGTCAAGAATATAAGGAATATCAAAATTGTTTCCATTGAAGTGAATCAGATATTTGTAGTCGGAGGCAAAGTCAAAAAAAGAAGCTATAATCTCTTTTTCTTCAGAGTAACTGTCTGCAAAAAACTGGGTTTCCATCCAAATTCCCTCTTTTTTGTAGGCACAGCCGATTAAGTATAAATTAGATGATTTTGCGGTAAAACCGGTAGTTTCAATATCTATAAACAGACATTTTTCCGGGGCACCGACTTTTTCCAAAGGGTACTTTAAATTAATATTTCCGATGTTATTAATAATAATCTGCATATTAATCCTCTTTAAAAGTTAAATGTTAAACAGGCTTTCGCGTGAAAACCTTATTCACTAATTAATATTACCAAGCAGATAAATTTTAACATTTGATTTAATTAAAAACAAGTAAGTAACAATAAATGACAGGTGCGTCGAAAACAGAACCTTGTATCCGCAAATCCCATGAAATAAAGTATTATAAGCCTTTTGACACTGATATCACTTTGTAGTATATTTATGTAGTATTGGATTATAAAAAAAGGATGGTTACATAGTATGGCAAGTCTTACTTTTAGAGGGGGAATTCACCCTTTTGATGGGAAAGATATGTCTAAGAACATACCTATCAAAGAAGCAAATCCCGGCTCTATTCTTGTTTATCCTCTTTCACAGCACATAGGTGCTCCTTGTGTTCCCATTGTAAAAAAAGGAGATAACGTTTTTGTCGGTCAAAAGATAGCGGAGGCACAGGGCTTCGTATCATCACCGATTTATTCCTCGGTTTCCGGTGTGGTAAAGGATATTGTTAACCACAGAGTGTTAACAGGGGGAGAAGTTCAGTCTATCGTTATCGAAAATAATGAATTATATGAAGAAGCTTGGGGGTTTGAAGTAAAACCTCTTGAAGATATGTCCAACCAGGAGATTCTTGATCGTATCAAAGAAGCCGGAATTGTTGGTATGGGCGGTGCGGGCTTCCCAACACATGTTAAATTATCGGTAAAAGATCCTCACAAAATTGATTATGTGATTGTAAATGGCGCAGAATGTGAGCCGTATCTTACGAGTGACTATCGTAAGATGGTAGAAGAACCGGAAGGACTTATTGACGGTCTTAAGGTTTATCTTAAGTTGTTTCCCAATGCACTTGCAATAATCGGAATAGAAGATAATAAAGCCGACTGTATTAAAGTTTTTAAGGCGCTTACAAAGGAAGAACCAAGAATTACGGTTAAAGCTTTAAAGACTAAATTTCCTCAGGGTTCTGAAAGACATCTTATTTATGCAACAACCGGAAGGAGTCTTAATTCCACTATGCTGCCTGCAGATGTTGGTTGTGTAGTAAACAATGTGGATACTATTTTAGCTGTAAGAACGGCAATTTATGACGGTAAGCCGCTTTTGTACAGAATAGTAACAGTTACAGGTAACTGTATTAAAAACCCGAGAAACTTTAAGGTTAGAATCGGAACTCTTTATTCACAGCTACTAAATGAAGCCGGCGGCTTTAAAAAAGATCCTGCTAAGATTATTTCCGGCGGTCCTATGATGGGCTTTGGTATGTTTGATTTAGATGTTCCTATCACAAAGACTGCGTCGGCGCTACTTTGTTTATCCAAGGATGATGTTTCCGAAATGGAGCCTACTGCCTGCATCAATTGCGGAAAATGTGCACAGGCTTGTCCCAGCGGACTTATTCCCGGACGCTTATCGGATCATGCGGATAATTTTAATGAAGAGGCCTTTGTTAAAGATCACGGGATGGAATGTGTTGAATGCGGAAGCTGTAGCTATGTATGTCCTGCAAAGAAACCGCTTACACAGAATATTAAATCAATGAGAAAGATTCAGCTTTCCAAAAAGAAAAAGTAGGAGGAAGAAAAAGTGGACGGATTATTAAATGTATCATCCAATCCCCATATCAGATCGAAGCAGACCACAAGCTCCATCATGATGATGGTTGTTGTTTCACTTCTTCCTGCATGTGGATACGGAATATATAAGTTTGGACTTAATGCGCTGCTCTTAACAGGAACCAGCGTACTTTGTTCAATGTTCTTTGAACTTTTATTTGAGTTTATTACCAAAAAGAAAAATACAATCGGTGATTTCAGCGCAATTGTAACGGGGTTATTACTGGCTATGAACCTGCCTCCGCAGGCACCGTTTTGGATTGCTATTGTAGGTTCTTTCTTTGCAATAGTTGTAGTGAAGATGTTATTTGGCGGACTCGGGCAGAATTTTATGAACCCTGCTCTTGGAGCCAGATGCTTTCTTTTGATTTCATTTACATCGATAATGACCAATTTTGATACCGATACTTTATCGGGGGCCACTCCTTTGGCAAGACTTGAAGCTGGCGAAAAGGTTGATCTTATTGCCATGCTTACCGGTAATACCCAGGGTACAATCGGTGAAACTTCAGCCATTTGCCTTCTTATAGGTGCGTCAATTCTGTTGCTTGCAGGGATTATTGATTATATAATTCCACTTTTTTATATAGGTTCGTTTGCAATATGTATCGGTTTGTTTGGCGGATATGGCTTTGATATAACTTACCTTCTTGGACATGTTCTTGGTGGTGGTCTTATTCTTGGTGCATTCTTTATGGCAACAGACTATGTTACAAGACCTATCTCAAAGCATGGTCAAGTTATTTACGGTATATTCTTGGGTGTACTTACGGCCGTGTTCAGAGTATTCGGGCCTGCGGCTGAAGGTGTGTCTTATGCGATTATCATAGGTAACCTCCTTGTTCCGCTTATTGATATGATCACAAAACCCTCATACTTCGGAAAGGGGGCAACAAAGAATGAGTAAAGAATCCATAAAAGAACTGTTGGTTAATACTCTTGTTATTCTTTTGATTACCCTTGTGGCTGGTGGAGTTTTAGGTGTTGTCAATGAAATGACCAAGGGTCCCATTGCGGAAATGGAAGTCGAAAAGATTAAAGAAGCTAACAGAGCGGTATTTCCCGATGCGGCAAGCTTTTCGGACAATATATTGGATGTATCCCAAATGGAGGCTTGTTTTAGCGGACAGTATGATGGTGTTGATATCACTGAAGTGCTCGAAGCATACAACGCCGCCGGCGAATTTTTGGGCTATGTATTTGAGATTACAAGTCATGAAGGTTACGGCGGAGATATTGTATTCAGAATCGGATTACAGCCTGATGGTACATCAAATGCTATTTCCATAACTTCAATTTCTGAGACCGCAGGACTTGGTATGAGAGCTGAAGAGGTTATTGTTCCTCAGTTTGCTGTAAACAGAGCCGAACATTATGAAGTTGTTAAGGGCGACCGGGTATTCGATAACCAGATTAAAGCTATTTCAAGTGCAACAATTACTTCAAAGGCACTTGTTAACGGTGTTAATGCCGGACTTACATATTTAAGAGAAGTTTTGGGAGGAGGTGTTGCCAATGAATAAGAATAAGAGCAGCCTTCTTGGAGGAATATGCGAGAGACTGATTAACGGTCTTTTTAAAGAGAATCCCACCTTCGTTCTTTTGCTTGGTATGTGTCCTACATTGGCGGTTACCACCAGCGCGATGAACGGTCTTGGAATGGGACTTACTACTATGGTGGTTCTTGCCCTCAGTAACCTGATTATTTCGCTTCTGAGAAAGGTTATTCCAAACAAAGTAAGAATTCCTGCATTTATCGTTATTATCGCTTCATTTGTAACAATGGTTGAATTGTTGCTTAAGGCATATATCCCTTCATTGTTTGATGCTTTGGGTATTTACATTCCGCTTATTGTTGTTAACTGTATTATCCTTGGAAGAGCAGAGGCTTATGCATATTCCCACAATGCAATTCTTTCACTGTTTGATGGTATAGGTATGGGTCTTGGATTTGCAATGGCGCTAACCATTATCGGCGGCGTGAGAGAAATTCTTGGTTCGGGCAAAATTTTTGGAATGGGAATTATGCCGGCATCCTTTGTTCCGGTAAGTATCTTTGTTATGGCACCCGGTGCATTCTTTGTTCTTGCGCTTCTTACCGCTATTCAGAACTGGATTAAAGATTTTGGCACAAAACGTGGAAAAGATATGTCAAAAATCCAGTCCGGATGCGGTGGAAATTGTATGGAATGTGACAAGGAATGCAAGGTTTCGCCCGTTGTTACAACAGAAAATAAAGACAAAGCATCGGAATCGATTGATGGTATATCCGATAAAAAGTCAGAAGAAAGCATTGCTGAGTCTGATAAGGTTGAGGATTCCGATAATGCCGATAGCGATGTCAATGCAGAGATAAACTCAGATAAGAAAAAATCCAAAGCAGATAAAAAACGACTGAAAAAAGAAAAGAAGTTAAAAGGAACTCAGGATATTTCCAATGATAAGGCAAAAGAGAGTTCAGAAGTAAAAGCTGAGAATAAAACCGAAGAAAACGCAGACGATAAGGCTGAAGATTCTGTAACTGAAAATACAGAAGCTGCAGTTGAAACACCGATTGAAGAGAAGGTTGAAAAATCTGAAGAAACTTCTGCGGAAATATCTGAAAAACCGGAAGGGGTTTTGAAGGAAACACCTGAAAAAGCAGAAGAGGCTTTGGAGAAAATGCCTGAAAACGAGTCACAAGAAGTTGACGAGGCAATGAGTGATGAAAACACGGAATCAATTGCCGAAGAAAAAAGCGAAGAAAATGTTTCAACTGAAGAATCGGTAAAAAAAGTTTCTGAAGACAGCGACGATGACTTTGTATTTTTAGATTTTTCTGATCAGAATTCAAAGAACAACATTAAGAAAAACAAAAAAAAGAAAAAACACGGTAACCCAGATAAAGCAAGACTGCTTTTATCAAAGGCCGAAGAAACATTAAAGGAGGATAAGAACAATGATTAAAAGCCTTATAACATTGTCGCTTGGATCAGCGCTTATTAATAATGTTGTACTAAGTCAGTTCTTAGGTCTTTGTCCTTTCCTAGGTGTTTCGAAAAAAGTTAAAACCGCTGTAGGTATGGGAACATCGGTAATATTCGTTATTACATTAAGTTCAATTGTTACCGGAGTTATATATGAATTTCTTCTTTCAAGGTTTGGTATTGAGTATTTAAAGACTATAGTATTTATTTTGGTTATAGCAGCTTTGGTACAGTTTCTTGAAATGTTTTTAAAACGATATATTCCTTCACTTTACAGTGCACTTGGCGTATATCTGCCGCTTATAACCACAAACTGCGCTGTACTTGGTATTGCACTTACTAATGTTTCTAAAGAGTACAGTCTTTTGGAAGGCACAATTAACGGACTTGCGACGAGTATCGGTTTTACCATAGCAATTGTTATACTTGCCGGTATTCGTGAAAAAACACAATATAATGACATTCCTAAGCCGTTTAGAGGAATGCCTATAGTTCTTCTTTCTGCAGGACTTATGGCAATTGCATTTTGCGGCTTTTCGGGACTTTTATAGGAGGGCACTTAAATGGATGTAAATGCTATTTTAATTGCACTGGCTGTAATTGGCGGAGTCGGATTATTTGTAGGTATTTTTCTCGGAATAGGCGGAATTATATTTAAAGTAGAAGTAGACGAGAAGGAAGAGGCTGTTTTGGCAGCACTCCCCGGAAACAACTGTGGAGGCTGTGGATTTGCCGGCTGTGGAGGTCTTGCAGCTGCAATAGCTAAAGGTGAGGCACCTGTTAATCAATGTCCTGTAGGCGGTGAAGCAGTAGCTAAAGAAATTGCTTCCATTATGGGAACCGAAGCCGGAGAAACAGAAAGAATGGTAGCTTTTGTGGCCTGTAAAGGTCATACCGAAGACGTTACTCTGGACTACGAGTATTCAGGGGTAGAAGACTGCAGAATGCTCAGCTTTGTTCCTAACGGTGGTCCTAAATCATGTAACTATGGGTGTCTAGGTTATGGTACCTGTGCTTCTGTGTGTCCTTTTGACGCCATTCATGTTGAAGACGGTGTTGCAAAGGTTGACAGAGAGAAATGCAAGGCTTGTGGTAAGTGTGTTGCGGTTTGCCCCAAAAACCTTATTTCACTTATTCCGTATAAAGCTAAATATACAGTTGCCTGCTCAAATCATGAAAAGGGACCTGTTACAATGAAACAGTGTAAAACAGGTTGTATCGGTTGTAGCCTTTGTGTAAAGAATTGTGCTAACGATGCTGTTTCAGTAGACACATTTAATGCAACAATCGACTATGAGAAATGTAAGAACTGCGGAGCATGTGCAGAAAAGTGCCCTAAAAAAGTTATTGATAAGATGTATGAATAAAATTGACGGATGTCAGTTTGAGATTGTTGATATTAATTCATCATCAATAAAAATAATTTTATATTCGGGATAATTTTTTATGAATTCCAATCCATCGTCAATTCCATTAATAAATAAAATTGTGGACAGCGCATCACAGGTAATGGAAGATGGACCTATAACAGAAACACTTAACAGGTTATTCTTAACGGGATAACCTGTTTTTGTATTTAAAATATGATGGTAATATTTTCCGTCGTACTTAAATCCGCGTTCGTAGAGCCCACTGGTTACAACGCAGCCTTTATACATGGGGATGGAAGTGTAAGGCGATATGTCATTACTTTCGGGGACGGGATTTTTTATTCCTACATTTATTGGTTCGTTGGAACCTGGCTTTGGACCAAGAACAATAACATTTCCGCCGAGATTTATAAACCCGCTTTCAATGCCGCTGTCATAACAGTATTTGGCAAGTATGTCGCCGGCATATCCTTTGGCGATGGCTCCAACATCAATTTTTGATTTTGGATTAGTGATAGTTATTGCATTGTCTCCATTTTCGCTAAAAAGGATGTATTTATAATTAACACTACTTAAAGCATCTTCGATATCTTTTTCATCAGGAATAAACGGTTCTTCAGACTTAAAATCCCAAAGGGAGGTTACGCTTCCGATGGTAGGGTCGAAGGCTCCGTTGCTTTCTTTAGCAAATCTGACTGCCTCATTTATTAAAAAAAAGGTTTCGGGGCTGACCTCAACTGGATTACCACTTGAATTATTAATTTTATATATATCGGAGGTTGATTTATTCTTATTCCATAGATTATCAAGTCTGGTTGCTTCAATCATCAATTCATTGGCGACATTTTCGGCATTTTCTCCGTACAAAGATACGGAAATAATTGTATCAAAAGCGAAACCGGTTTTAGTAACAGGCAGAGTTTGCCTTCCGCATCCACAGACAATGGTGGCAATTGAAATAATAACAGATAGTGTTGTAAATAGTTTTATCCTAAATCGTTTCATTTTTTTCTTTCTGTGTTGATAGTATTGTTAAACTTGAAAAATACCTTTGACTGCGAGATGGTCATTCTTGATAATCTGTTCATTAAATGATAACCTAAATTTAACAAAAAAGGTACGGTTTTAGGAATAAAAGAATGAGATTTGACGACGATTACAATTCATACGACAAGGGTATATTTCAAACAAAAACAGCGGCAGTATGCATTATAGGCATTTTAGCGGTTATTGTCATTGTGTTTGTGTTTAATGTCGATAATATAAAGAGAAACGGTTCAAATTCGGGCACTTCGGCGACTCCTTCGGTAACCATATCAGAGACGGTAGGCGGTGGTGCTTCGGTATCGGAGGATGATTTCGTACTTTCGTATTCCACACTTCACCCTGAAGATTTGGACTTTTATCAGATGTATCCCGAGGTTTCGGAGTCTGTTTCGGTATCGGAAGAGGTAGTGGAAGAAGTTGCGGAAGACGATCCTGCGACGGATGGTAAACATACACTTATTACATATGATGACGGTAAAGAAGAGTGGGTTTCAATAAGTAAATATATCACAAAGAATATTTATGATTACACTAACCTGGCAGACCAGGACGGCATCAAGGAATATATTTATAATGGCCGAAAAATAAGCTCCTTTGGTGTGGATATCAGTAAGGATCAGGATTATATTGACTTCAATAAGCTAAAAAAAGCCGGTGTCGACTTTGTAATGATTCGGGTAGGCGCCAGAGGTTATGCCAGCGGACAGCTTATGCTTGATGATTATTTTGAAGATAACTTTAGAAGAGCATCGAATGCGGGGTTGGATATCGGTGTATATTTTCTTTCGCAGGCTATAACCGAAGAAGAGGCTGAGGAAGAAGCTGAACTGGTAATTGAAAAGATTGAAACAGAGAAATTGCTTTATCCGGTTGCGTTTATTATGGAATATGCGGAGGGAGAGACTGCCAGAGTTGAGGCGCTTGGCAAAAGTGAGAAAACAATGATTGCAAGAGCGTTTCTTAAAAAAATAGATGAGGCCGGTTATAAAGCGGTTATTTACGGTAAAAAGGCCTGGCTTATGAAGTACCTTGAATTAAACAAAATAGTTTCTGATTTTGATGTGTGGCTAAGTGAAGAAACGGATATTCCGACCTATCCTTATGAGTTTACCATGTGGCAGTACAATAAGCGGGGCAGAATCGACGGAATTAAAGGTGACGTAGGTTTCAATCTGTGTTTTGTAGATTATTCACTGCGCTAGAGCTGTAGCGGCTCGCTTTTTGCGGAGTAATTCTCTTGAGCAGCCGTTTAGCTGAGCATATACAGTTTCTTTGATATTTCTACATCTGAATAAATTGCGGCATATTCACGAGCACTGATACCCTCAATGTAATTTTGAGGGTATTTTTTTGCTATCCCCTGCTTTGTAACAACGTCTACAGCCTTGTTATAAGCAATGGCAGCTTTTATTTCGCTGTCATAGGTTCCGACAACAAATTTTCCTGTTATATTGATGAAAGTTTTGAATGATTCTTCGAGCGCATTTTTTTGTTTCCTAACTCCGAAATAAGGATTTACAATTTCGATATTTTCACGTCTTAAATCATATTTATCATCGTTAATAAAAAGAAAATCTCTGCCGGGAACGGAGAAAGCCCGTATGCCGAGGTGTTCGTATACGGAAACTTGAGAACCGTAGTCGGCTACAAATAGGTGATTGCCCCTTTTCATAATTTTATGGGATGAAAAATAGAACAAATCGTCCATATCGAATTTATATACATCTTCGGGCGAATAGTAGTAGCTGAAAAATCGGTTTTCAAGGTATATGGGATTTGAAAAGTAAATTTTGTTATCCCTTAAGTTGATAAGAATGACAAATTTTTCAAAAGAAAGAGGACAGTTATCCGGAAAATCGGTAACTTCTGTTTTTGAAGCGAATAATTTTTTTGCATATTCATAAGCCATAGCTGCTTCATGCTCTGATGAATAGCTGCCAAGGCTAATGTGCTTATTATTGATTGTCATTGAAGCTCTGTAATTATTGCTGCCGTTTTTCTTTTTGTCGATGTAAACACCGTTTGAAGTATCGCTTCTTTTTTTATGCATTGTTAAAATTGCTTTCCGATCAGGTATTATTTGTGTGATTTATATTATAACACATACATATCTTTATATTGAATTTTTGTGTATAATCAAGTAAATTATTATTAATTATGTATATAGGGTTATGCCGTTTTTGTAGCCTTAATCAGACTAAATTTAACACATGAACGGCGGATAATGAGGATTTGATATGTTTTACTCAAGTACAAGAGATCAATCAATTAAACTTACTGCTTCAGAAGCAGTATTGAAAGGCCTGTCAGACGATGGTGGTTTATTTATTCCCAGCGAATTTCCAAAGCTTTCCGTAAGTCTTGATGAACTTGCAGGCCTTGATTATAAAGAATCCGCATATGTGGTAATGAAAGGCTTTTTGGATGATTACACCGAAGAGGAATTGAGAAATTGTATAGATAGAGCTTATGATTCAAAGTTTGATACTGAAGAAATAGCTCCCCTTGTTGAAGCAGAAGGTGCATATTATCTTGAACTTTTTCACGGATCAACAATTGCGTTTAAGGATATGGCACTTTCTATTCTTCCTCATTTGCTTACTACAGCCGTAAAAAAGAATAAATCAGATAAAGAAGTAGTTATTCTTACTGCAACAAGCGGTGATACGGGAAAGGCTGCCCTTGCGGGCTTTGCAGGTGTTCCCGGAACAAGAATCATTGTTTTCTTTCCTAAGGACGGTGTTTCAAATGTTCAGAAACTTCAGATGGTTACACAGAAGGAATCAAATACTCTTGTAGTAGGAGTTGATGGTAACTTTGATGACTGTCAGTCAGAAGTAAAAGCTATTTTTACCGATGCAGAACTCAGAGAAAAGATGGCAGCAAACGGTTTCCAGTTTTCTTCTGCCAATTCCATGAACATTGGACGTCTTGTTCCTCAGGTTGCTTACTATGTATATGCATACGGTAAACTTGTTAAAGGCGGAAGAATTCAGCCCGGAGATGAGATTAATGTATGTGTTCCCACAGGAAACTTCGGAAACATTCTGGCCGCGTTTTTTGCCTATAAGATGGGTCTTCCCATTAAGACATTTATTTGTGCTTCCAACGACAATAAGGTGCTGTTCGATTTCTTTAAAACAGGCGTGTATGATAAAAACAGAGAGTTTATCTTAACGGATTCACCTTCAATGGATATTCTTATTTCATCCAACCTTGAAAGACTTATTTATCTTTCATGCGGTTCTGATGCAGAAAAGAATAAGGCACTTATGTCAGACCTTTCAAAGAACGGAAAGTATGAAGTATCCGATGATATGAAGGACTTTATGAAGAGCTTTGTGGGTGAATATGCTGACTGGGCTATGGCTTCCTCAAAGATTAAGAAGTTATATGAAAATACAGGTTATGTCATTGATACACATACGGCTGTAGCAGCAGCTTCTTACGATAAGTATGTTGAGGAGACCGGTGATAAGACCGTTACCGTTATTGCGTCTACTGCCAGTCCTTTCAAGTTTTCACGTTCCGTATTAACGGCAATTGATCCCAAGTATGCAGAGGGTGAAGATTTTGAACTTATCGATGTACTTACAAAGACTGCAAATGTGGACATTCCCAATGCAATCGAAGAAATTCGCACCGCACCTGTTGTTCACAAGACAACATGTTCACGTGCGGAAATGAAAGACATAGTGCTTAAAAATATGGGTTTATAAGTAATTGCTGCCATAAGCAGCAATCCGGAAACGAGGTAATTTTTGAAAAACAAAAAGCAAATCCTTGTGATTGATGATGTTTCCACTAATTTAAGATTTGTAGCCGAAGTATTAAAGGATACTTACAGTGTTTCTTTGGCAAAAAGCGGGGACCAGGCTTTTAAGATAATGGAAAAGATTGTTCCGGATCTTATTCTTCTTGATGTAAAGATGCCTGAGATGGACGGCTTTGAAGTATTTGAGAAAATTTTGGCCGATGAAAATAAAAAAGACATTCCTGTTGTGTTTTTAACTGCGGATTCTCTTGAGGAATACGAAGAAAAGTGTACTTTAATGGGAGCAAAAGGTTATTTTAGAAAGCCTTTAAGCTATGCTCCGTTTGTTAAATTTATTGATGATATTTTCAGTTCTGAGGAGTAGAGATGCTGGCACTTGAAGTAATATTACTGGGTTGCGCTGTTTATATGCTTGTTCTGACAGTTAAAATGAACAGTTCAAAAGAAATACCGTCTTTTTTTGTAAGCAGTCGTATAAAAATGGAAAATGCGCATGATAAAGAAGGCTATATCAATTATATGACGCCAAGGATGTATCTGTTTTGCGGTGTTCTTATTGTATTTTCACTTATTTCAATAGCAAGTAAATACATTTTTGTGCCGCCGGTGGTTACATTGGTTATTAATATATTATATTTTGTTATTTTGATTCTTTACGGAGTGATTTCCGTTAAGGCACAGAATAAATTTCTTTTTAAGTAAATTCATATAAATGATTTAAAGCATCTGTTTCAGAGGGATAAGCAGTTCCAAAAACAGATGCTTTTTATAAATGATATAGATGGTCGGTATGAAATGGGCATTCGTGCCCATATATTAACATTATTTATGAGGTGGACAATGACGGTTTTAGAGAGAATTAACTGCTTAAGAGGTAAAATGATTTCGGAAGGGATTGACTGGTATTTAATGACTTCCGATGATTTTCATTCATCAGAATATGTTTCAGATTTTTTTAAAGTGAGGGAATATTATACCGGGTTTACCGGAGATAACGCATATTTGATTCTTAACAAAGAAAAAGCCTACATGTGGACTGACGGGCGTTTTTTTATACAGGCTGAAATAGAGCTTGCCGGGTCAACAATAGAGCTTATGAGAATGGGTGAGGAAGGCGTTCCGACACTTTCGGAGTTTATTAAGGACAATGTTGTAAACGGACAGACCCTTTACTTTGACGGAAGAACAGTTGATTCCGGTCTTGGAGAAAAAATAAGCGGTATTTTGGAAAAAACCGGTGCAAATCTTAAATACGAAGGTGATTTGGCGGGGGAGCTTTGGACAAACCGTCCGGGGTTGCCTGTTGAACCGATTTGGATTCTTTCCGATGAGATGTCAGGTGAAAATATTATTTCAAAAATTAACCGTGTAAGAGAAGCAATGGCTAAAGAGGATGCAGATAGCTTTCTTTTGGCAAAGCTTGATGATATTGCATGGTTAACCAATATGCGCGGTAATGATATTGAGTGTAATCCCGTATTTTTATCTTATTTGTTCCTGACTCAAAAAGAATGTTTCTTATTTTTACGGGATGAAGTTGTCACAGATGAAATAAAAAATTATCTTGAAAAATCAAATGTCATTTTAAAACGCTATGATGAATTTTTTGAATTTATAGAAGCCTATAAGGCAGGAAAAGCGGTTATGCTTGATAAGTCGGGAGTGAGTTTTAGGGCACTTAAACTTGCTGCAGGAAACAATGAAATAAAGAATGTTCCCAATCCAACAACGCTTATGAAAGCGGTTAAAAATGTTGTAGAACTTGAACGCCTGAAAGAAGCCACGATAATGGATAGCGTGGCAGTTACAAAGTTCATGTACTGGCTTAAAAATGAGGCGGATTTAAGTAACACATCTGAGCTTGACTGTGCGGCAAAAATTGACGGATTAAGAAAAGAACTTCCGGGGTATATAGAACTTTCTTTCCCTACAATTGCAGGTTATGGTGCTAATGCCGCAATGATGCATTATGAGGCAAAGGAAGGGAACTACGCATATCTAAAACCCGAGGGAATGCTTCTTGTGGACAGTGGCGGGCAGTATGAAAAAGGAACAACCGATGTTACAAGAACTTTTGTTTTGGGACCCGTAAGCGAGGAGATTAAGCTGCACTTTTCCAGGGTCGCAGCGGGTATGTTAGCAGTAGCTGATACAAAGTTTTTGTACGGATGTACAGGAAGAAATCTTGATATAATGGCCAGAGAGCCTCTTTGGGAAATCGGAATAGATTATAAATGCGGTACCGGACATGGTGTTGGATATATTCTCAATGTTCATGAAGGACCTCACAGCCTAAGATGGAAATATGTAAAAGGCGCAGAAGAAGCTGTTTTTGAAGAGGGTATGATTGTTTCCGATGAACCCGGAGTATATATTGAGGGTAGCCATGGAATAAGAACAGAGAATGTTATTCTTTGCACCAAAAGAGAAAAGAACGGCGACGGTCAGTTTATGGGATTTGAACATTTGACTTTCGTTCCGATTGATTTGGATGGAATTAATCCTGAATATCTTGAACCTAAGGACATAAAAAGACTTAATAAATATCACGCGGATGTTTATGAGAAAATCAGTCCCTATCTTGATGCAAAAGAAGCGGAGTGGTTAAAAGAAGCTACTCGCGCGATATAATGCAGGCCGGTACGTTTAATGTAACATTTTACAAACATTTAACAATAAATAGTAGGTTATTTCTCTTGACAATAACTGCGTTTATTAATAAAATTCATTTGAATGTGGTTAGATACGCATTTTGTGTATTTTTATGCAATAATTGCTTAACTGCAAAATAATAAATTTAAGAAAGAGGTACAAAAATGGCAAATCTTGATTTAACCAAGTATGGCATCACTGGTGCTACAATTCTTGCTCACAACCCTTCTTATGAAGAGCTTCACACCGCTGAGCTTGATCCCTCTCTTACAGGTTACGAGAAAGGTTTCGATACCGAACTCGATACTGTAAACGTTATGACAGGTGTTTACACCGGACGTTCACCTAAAGACAAGTACATTGTTATGGACGCTAACTCCAAGGACACTGTATGGTGGAATACTCCTGAATACCCTAACGATAACCACGAAATGTCCGAAGAAGTTTGGGCAAAGGTTAAGGAAATCGCTGTTAAGGAACTTTGCGACAAGAACCTTTACGTTGTTGACGCATTCTGTGGTGCTAACAAGGACACCAGAATGGCAGTTAGATTTATCGTAGAAGTTGCTTGGCAGGCTCACTTCGTAGAAAACATGTTCATTAAGCCCACTGAGGAAGAACTTGCTAACTTCGAGCCTAACTTCGTTATCTACAATGCATCTCTTGCAAAGGTAGAAGATTACAAGGCACTTGGCCTTAACTCTGAAACTTGTGTAGCATTCAATGTTACATCCAGAGAACAGGTTATCATCAACACATGGTACGGCGGAGAAATGAAGAAGGGTATGTTCTCAATGATGAACTACTACTTACCTCTTAAGGGTATTGCTTCAATGCACTGCTCAGCTAACTGTGATATGGATGGTAAGCACACAGCAATCTTCTTTGGTCTTTCAGGAACAGGTAAGACAACACTTTCAACAGATCCTAAGAGACTTCTTATCGGTGATGACGAACACGGTTGGGATGACAACGGCGTATTCAACTTCGAAGGTGGTTGCTATGCTAAGGTTATCGGCCTTGACAAAGAACATGAACCTGATATCTACAACGCAATCAAGAGAAATGCTCTTCTTGAAAACGTAACTGTAGATGCTAACGGAAAGATCGACTTCGATGACAAGTCCGTTACAGAAAATACTCGTGTATCATATCCTATTGATCACATCACAAACATCGCTTCTAAGGTTAACGGCGTTTCTGCAGGTCCTGCAGCTAAGAACGTAATCTTCCTTTCAGCTGATGCTTTCGGAGTACTTCCTCCTGTATCAATTCTTACACCTGAACAGACACAGTACTACTTCTTATCAGGTTTCACAGCTAAGTTAGCTGGTACTGAAAGAGGTATTACCGAGCCTACACCTACATTCTCAGCTTGCTTTGGTCAGGCATTCTTAGAGCTTCATCCTACAAAGTACGGTGAAGAACTCGTTAAGAAGATGGAAAAGTCAGGTGCTAAGGCATACCTTGTAAACACAGGTTGGAACGGAACCGGTAAGAGAATTTCTATTCCTGATACCCGTGGTATCATCGATGCAATCCTTTCAGGTGACATCCTTAAGGCTGAAACAAAGATGATTCCTATGTTCAACTTCGAAGTTCCTACAGCTCTTCCCGGAGTTAACGCTGGTATTCTTGATCCCAGAGACACTTATGCTTCTGCTTCTGAATGGGAAGAAAAGGCTAAGGATCTTGCTGCAAGATTCCAGAAGAACTTCAAGAAGTATGAAAACAACGATGCCGGTAAGGCACTTGTTGCAGCTGGTCCTCAGCTTTAATTCGTACTTTTGCAGTTTGAATACTATGTAATTAAGAACCGGAAGCGGTAACGCTTCCGGTTTTTTTACGTAAATGATGAGATAAGTACAGCTTTGTGCTTGTATAAGAATTTGCAATCGACAAATTTACGATGAAGTGCTAAGTGCAGAACGCGCTATGAATCACGGAATAAAATGTGAAGCGTGAAAATAAGTGCGGGATAGAGTGCGGAATGGAGTGCAAAATGAAACGCGAAGTATACATATTGAGAATGGACCAGTCCGCTTAAATATCCGGTACAGTGATTTTGATGATTGATTAGAGACCGGCATATATAATCAGCTTTTTGCTGTTTTTTAGACGTACATTTTAGTTCTTGAAGTCGGAAATCGGCATATAAAAACGGCGAATCAGGCAATTTTAGATGTAAGCTTTAGCTTTCGAAGTCGGAAATTGGCATATAAAAACGGTGAATCAGGCGATTTTAGATGCTAGCTTTAGCTTTCAAAGTCGGAAACCGGCATATAAAAATGGTGAAACCGGTTATTTTAGCTGTATTCTTCAAATTAAGAAGTATATAAACAATCATAGTTTTGCTCACAAATATGTAATATGGTATATTTAATGTGTTAGTTGCAAGCAAATTGAGGAAAGCAAGATTTGAAAAAGAATACAAAATTTATAATTTCATATGACGGATCAAGATATTACGGTTGGGAACATCAACCCAACACGGATCTGACGATTCAGGGCAAAATTGAAACTGTTCTTGAACGAATGGTTAACCATCCGATTGAACTTATTTCGGCGGGGCGTACCGATGCGGGTGTTCATGCAAAAGCGATGGTTGCCAATGCAATTCTTGATACCGATATGAGTGAAGAAAAGATAAGAGATTATTTAAATCATTATCTTCCTGATGACATAGGCATTGAGGATGTTAAGTTTTGCGCTGAGAGATTTCATTCAAGATATAAGGCCGTTGGAAAAACATATTGTTATACCTGCTACTACGGAAGTACCAAGCCGGTATTTGACAGAAAGTATGTATATGTTCTTGATAAGATGCCGGATTTGAATGCAATGAAGGAAGCAGCTTCAATACTAATCGGTGAACACGATTTTGCTTCTTTTTGCACTAACGGAAAGACCAAAAAATCAACCGTAAGAATAGTAGATTTAATTGATATAAAACAAAAGGGTAATTATATAACATTTACCTACCACGGAACCGGTTTTTTACAGCATATGGTGAGAATATTAACCGGAACATTATTGGAGGTTGGCTGGCGCCAAAGAAGTGTAGATTCCATTAAGGAATTGCTTGATAATCCTGACAGAAAACGTTCCGGTGCGACGGCGCCGGCGCAGGGGCTTTGTCTTACTAAGGTGGATTACAACTAAATGGTGTAATGTGATTATATTATATTTTTTGTCATTGATTTGAAGAATAGATGAACACTAAACTTTATATATTAGTTGGCAGTATAAAATCGATTTTTGAAATAATTATGCTTTG